>DPJH01000051.1 GCA_003543115.1 Candidatus Moraniibacteriota bacterium | reverse complement strand
ACGCCAGGACAAGCAAGCTTCAAAAAGAATAGGCGCCATTTTCTTTTGGGAAAAGAAAATGGCGCCTATATTCGTGTACTAGAAAATATGGCGTAAAATATTATATTGTTTTTTATTCATCAGAATTGCTATTGAGACTTTTATCTGCCTCAGAATCACACGCCCCGGTCTTCCATTTTTCCGGAAGATCGGCTGTGGCAAAGTTGGACAGATTTTTCTCATACCACTTTTTCCTTTCTGTGGATCGTATTGCACTCTGCGCCCAAGAGCACCAATCTTTTTGCCACTGCTCATCCTTGCTGTGGGCTGTCACCAGGGGTAAAACATCGTAAGAAAGCATCCGCAATTCGTTTAGTTTTATTCTCGAATCAAATTCAAAAGACAAATTGACATTGGTGGAAAAAATGATCCGCTCGACCGGCATGACGGTCAAAATCGCATACATCCAAAGCGTGAAGAAAATCAGGAATTTTGAGATATTGCCGGAGCGATTGGCGAAAAGTTGGAAAGCCAGCCAGATGAAAACAACGGCCAGATATATGACCGTATAGGAAGCAAAGAACTTTTCATAGCTCAGGCCGTAGTTGAACGCATAGAGAAACATGCGATGGCCGGCTGAAGCAAGAAGCAGAAATGAAGCGACGATAAATATTTTCAGGATGCTTTGGACTGCATTGTTCGTTTTTCGAAAATAACCGAAAAAGAAGATTATATTTATAACAGAAAGAACGAATAGCTGCCAGAATCCGCTCTTCACTAGGCGCACGGTTTCGCTGAAATCATAGGGCAACTGATTGATCCAAAGATGAGTCAGTTGAGTGGCAAGGAACAACAGGTAGAGAGCCAGCACTCCGCCCAGCACGATTCCGGAAACAATGGGATCAAAAAGTCTTCCATCGCTTGGAGGATCTTGATCACCTGTGGATGTTTTCCTGCGAAAAGAAAGAAAATAGCTGATGATCAAGAAAGCCGCAACGAAAGCGAAGGCTATGCGATTGACATATTGGAAGGAAATTATCTCATTCACCCACTCGACTATTCCTTTCATAAGCTCCGCGAAAGCAGGATCTGCCGCTGATAGGAGCGGGATGAATATGGTCAGGGCTAGGACCAGGAACAAGATCGATCCCAGCATTATTCTGGATAATAATTTTAATTTGGAATCCTTATTTGTCGAGGTTTGCCTAAAAACCAAACCAAGCGCCTCTTTTATCTTGGTGACAAGAATGACCCTTTCCGCAATGGATATGATCGCAAACTTGATGCTCATTTCTCTTTTGGACGAAAGTGAGTACGCAAAAAATATGGTCAGCACAAAAGGGAGAATAAGGATGTTGACGGTTTTCAGGAAAGGATTTTCCCAAAGTGAAAAACTGAGGGAAATGAGAGCGACAGGCAAAACCCAGGAATGGTTCTTTTTCACCGCCTCAATGCCGATCAGGAGAAAAAATAGCGCCAGCACGCCCAGGATAAAAACGGTCATATTGAAACCTAAAGCATCAATAAAAACCGACCAAAAATTCCACAGAAAAACCGCCCAATACAGGGCCAATGCAAAAGATCCGATAACCAGTATGTTTTTTCTAAAGCTGATGTTTTCCATAATATTATTTTAAAAAATTATGTTATCTTTCAATATATTTAATGATTATATTCTACTCCCTTGCGCTATTTTTGGCGAATATATGCGCCATTTTTCTTTTCCCAAAAGAAAAGTGGCAAAAAAGAAAAAGGCCGTCCAAGCAAAATTTAAAAATAAATTTTCAGCTTGTTCGCTAAAATTCCCGAAAATGTTAAAAGGAAAGCTAGTAGGAAATTTTTTAACGCTCACAAGCTTCAATTTATGATTTTAAATTTTTCGGGACGGGATTATTTTAAAAAATTGTTGAGCTCGCAAAATATCCCCCACTTTAAAAAATAAAGACACTCGGCACCGAATTCTCGGTGGAGTGTCTTTTAGTCTCATAATCGTTCTCCATCTAATGCAACTATTGTTGCCATTGGAAGATTTTCAAAAACGAGCGCTGGGCGAACTGCATACATAATACTGTTATTGTGCAGTTGTGGCAGGAGAGCCATGCATTTTGTCCCATTGACCAGAACGACTGTGTCCAACAAAAGCTTTGCCGCTCCTTCAGCTTCTTTTTCTCTTCTTGCCAGAGCCTTGAGCCGTTCTAAAGCGATCTTCCTGGCGTGACCATAGTTGAAAGCCTGGAAACTGATCTTGAAAGGATGGGCTTTTTCCTCCTTCCATTTCCTGCCGACACAGATCGTGCCGGACAGTTCCCAACTTTCTTGGGGTATGTTTGGACTTTTGATTTTTTCTTTTCTCAAAGCAACCCTCCTTTTCCAAGCTTTTAGCGTAATGGATTTTTCTTATACACTATGAAAGTTCAAGTTCTTTTTCTAATATTTCTCCGATCAGAGTTTCCCGAAGCACTTCCTCCGCAGTTGAAAGCAAAAGTGTTTTTATAATTATGGTTTCCACAAATGTCATTACCGCGTCTTCCGCCTCTGCAAAACCGATAGGCAAAATCCTATAATCCTCTTCTTGCCCAAAGGCGTTTTCCTCCGTGATGCCTACCAGAAAAAACTCAGCCATGTAGGCTTCCAAAGTGAAAGTTATCCAATGAGAACCTTTTTCAGCGACTTGTATTTCAAAAAAAATACTGTTCGGCTGCCCAGGATGCACGTAATAGAAGCCTTTAGTGTTTTCTTGATCCACGTCCCATTTAAAAATCATTTCTGCCAGTCTCCAATCCATGAATATTCCTTTTCTGTGAGCTTTGTCTCTCAACTGCTAAAATTGATCATTTTTACTATTAAGAACTGGAAAATCAGTATAGCAAAAATTCGGATTTTTAGCAAGAACTTGCGCCTACATCTTTCTCTGATTTGTGATATGCTTAGACTATGAAGAAAAACAATGGAAAAATTCTTATTGAAATAGCCCCTATCACCCGCATTCCCCTTTCCCGGAATCAGTCTTTTTCCTATTGGGCGGAGACTGAAATTGCTCCAGGGACTCTAGTTTCTGTGCCTCTTTTCCGACGCAGCGTGGAAGGCGTGGTCTTGTCGCATAAGCCTGACTTTGAAAGATTGGGCAATATTGAATTGAAAAAAGTTTCCTCTGTTTTGGAAGAATCCTTTCTGGATGAAAGACAATTGGCTTTGGCGGATTTTATTGCCAGCTACTATTTTTCTCCTTTGGGAATCGTTCTTAAATCTTTTGTCCCTAAGAGAGTGAAAGCCAGGGCTAAAAAAACTTCGGAAAAAAAGTTGCAAGAGAAAGGTTTCCCCGCAATCATCCTTACTGAAAAACAAAAACAAGCTATCAGCTCCATAACTAAAAACTATCAACTAAAAACTACAAACTATCTTCTGCTTGGTCCTGCCGGATCAGGAAAAACAGAAATATATATCGAAGCTATCAAGAAGTTAGGCAAGAATAAACAAGTTCTGATTTTGCTTCCGGAACTCACGCTCACCCCTCAAGCCATAGAAAGATATGGAAGATATTTTCAAGAAAGCGAGACGGCAATCCTTACCAGCAAAATATCCAAAGGAATCTACTGGGAAAAATGGAAAAAAATAAAATCCGGTGAAATAAAAATAATTATCGGCACCCGCATGGCTGTTTTTGCGCCCTTCAAAGAATTGGGCTTGATAGTGGTGGATGAGGAGCAGGATATTTCGCACAAGCAATGGGACATGACGCCGCGCTATGATGCCCGGGAGGTGGCGCGAAAACTGTCCCAACTTCACGGGTGCAAACTAATTTTCGGTTCAGCCACTCCAAGTCTGGAAGCCTACCATGAGACAGCTGTCGGACAATCGACATTGATTGAAATCCCCCACTTGGAAATTCCGGGAGCTAAAAAGAAAGATTATGTCGGTCCGGAAATTGAGATCGTCGATATGCGCAAAGAACGTTGGAAAAGCGGAGGCTCCTATGGAAAAATCATAAACACTTCCCCGCTTTCACGAAAACTGCAAAGTGAAATCGCCTATGCTCTCAAAAATAACCTGCAGACAATTCTTTTTATCAATCGCCAAGGGATGAGCAATTTTTCCGTCTGCATGGCTTGCAAGAATGTTTTGCGCTGTCCCAAGTGCCATAGCGCCCTTATTTATGACAAAAGCGGAGTTTATAAATGTTCTCATTGCCAATTCGCAACTTCCATCACTGCCAGCTGCGAAAAATGCGGAGGCATCGAGTTTAAAAATATCGGGCTGGGAACGCAAAAGATTGAAAAAGAAGTTTCCAGTCTCTTTCCCAGCGCCCGCATTTCCAGAGTCGACAATCAAACCATGCTGAAACCTCAAGCTCATGAAAGAATCTATGAGGATTTTTCAGAGCGAAAAATTGACATCCTGGTGGGCACTCAAATGCTGACTAAGGGCTGGGATTTGCCAAATGTGGCCTTAATTGGTATAATTGACGCGGATAATATGCTTTCTATTCCAGATTTTTCCACCAATGTCCGCGCTTTTCACAATATGGTCCAAGTAGCCGGAAGATCCAATCGCCCTCATTCAAAATGGCGCGGCATGGTCATCATTCAGACATATAACCCCCAGCAAGAAATTTACAAATTTGTCAGTGAAAGAGATTTAAAATCTTTTTATAATAAAGAGCTTTCGGAAAGAAAAGCACTTCATCTTCCTCCATTCGGAAAGATCATTAAGATCATAGTTCAAGATTATAATCATGAAAAAACTTCCGCTGAAGCGAAGAGGATCTATGAAAAACTGGAAGCAATAAATGACAAAAAATTCTGTATTATCAGTGAACCTCAGGATGCATATGTTCCCAATATCCGCGGCCGATATCGAAAGCAGATCGTTATTAAGCTAAAAAATAAAATATTGCCCTCAGCTATAGAAAATGTTCTTTTGGCTTTGCCGTCTGGCTGGCTGATTGATGTCGACCCTATAAGCATAACTTAAAAAAATGGCAAAACTACCTATTACCTATTATCCCAACCCCATTCTTCGAAAAGCTGCGAAGGAGATTTTGGATGTGAAAAAACCGTCCATTCAAAAGCTTATTGCGGATATGCTGGAAACAATGGAAAAAAATAATGGAGTCGGATTGGCTGCTCCTCAAGTTGGAAAGTCGTTGCGCCTATGCGTTATTCGTGTAAGTGAAATAACCTATGTTTTAGTGAATCCTAAAATAACCTATACCTCAGCCAAAAAAGAAACTGATATTGAGGGCTGCATTTCTTTCCCTGGAAAATTTATTTCTATCAAAAGGCACGAAAAAGTGCGCGTAAAGGCTCTCAATGAAAAAGGAGAAGAAATAAATATTAAAGCCAAAGGTCTTCTTTCGCGAGCATTGCAGCATGAAATAGATCATTTGGACGGAATAGTTTTCATTGACAGAGAAAAAGAAGACAAAAAAGCAAGGCGTTAATAAAAAATTTACATGAAAAAAGACAAAAAAAATTTGAGAATTGCCTTCATGGGAACGCCTGAATTTTCAGTCCATATTTTGGAAGCTCTTTTGCAAAACAACTATCCGGTTGTGGCAGCTTTTACTCAGGAGGATAAGATAGCGGGCCGAAAAAAAATTCTTAAAAAAAGCCCTGTTAAAATTTTTTGTGAACAGAACGGAATTCCGACCTTCACTCCTAAAAAACTGGATGATGAATCCGTTCGGATTTTACGCGATAAGCAGGTTGATCTGATTATCCTTGTCGCGTATGGAAAGATCTTGCCAAAAAACATCCTGGAAACGCCTCCGCTTGGGGCAATCAATATCCATCCTTCCCTTCTGCCTAAATTTCGCGGACCGTCTCCGGTGCAAAACGCTCTTCTGCATGAAGAAAA
This sequence comes from Candidatus Moraniibacteriota bacterium, assembly GCA_003543115.1. Taxonomy (GTDB): domain Bacteria; phylum Patescibacteriota; class Minisyncoccia; order Moranbacterales; family UBA2206; genus UBA8518. Next base: position 5,532 of record DPJH01000051.1, on the reverse strand, counting down.
AATCACCGGATCAACCATAATGCTTATGGATGCAGGAGTCGATACGGGAGACATTTTGAGCCAGAAAGAGATTTCTATAGATGATCAAGAAACTTATGTCGAGCTTAAAGAAAAGCTAGCTTTTTTTTCTGCTGATCTTCTCGTTGGAACATTGGATGATTTTTTAGAAGGCAAAATCACCCCCCAAAAACAAGATTCATCCAAAGCTTCTTATTGCAAGCTCATCAAAAGAGAAGATGGACAAATAAGTTGGAGTGAAGATTCGAAAACAATCTTCAATAAATTCAGGGCTTTCTTCGGGTGGCCGGGAATATATACGCTATGGAGAAATAATGGAGAAATAAAAAGAATAAAGCTCAATAAAATAAGTTGTGCGGAAGGAGAATTTGCCGATAGAAAAATTGGCGAGGCTTTTCTTTATAATGACTCAGTATGCGTAAAATGCGGTGTAGGAGCCATAGCAATTCACGAAATGCAGCTGGAGGGAAAAATGAACATGTCTTCCGCTAATTTCATAAATGGCTATAAAAACTTTATTGGCGCCATATTGGGATAAAATTGCTAATCAATCCGCTCTAATTTTAAATTAATGAACCAGTTTGCCCAAAACAAAAATAATAATGCCCTTTTTATTGGAATTTCGCTTATACTGGTTATTTTCCTGATCACTTTTATGCGTGTTTCCTATTCGGAAAACCAAAATCAAAAAGAAAAAGAAGAATCAAGCAACAATATTGAAGACGAAGTGATTGCGGCTATGAAAAATGCCACAAAACTATCTTCAGACGAGCTGAATAAAAAAATAAACTCTAAAGAGCCTTTGAATCTGATTGATATCCGTGAAAAGAGTGAATTTGAAAAAGAGCATTTGCCTAATTCTGTCAACACTCCCCTTTCCGAAATAAAAGGCTCTATCGGCATTCTGGAAAAAAATAAAAATTATATCTTGATTGATGCCAATTCTTTTCTGGTGACAACCGCGTATGCCATAAAGACATTTTCTGAATTAGGATTTAAAAATATTTCCTATCTTGACGGAGGTTTTTTAAATTGGAAAAATAACTACTACCAAACCATTTCTGCCGGTGATCCGAAAAGTTTTGCCGATCAGTCAAAAGTAAATTATATCAATAGCGATAAGCTCAAGGAGATGTCAGATATGAAAAAAAATATTACCATTATTGATGTAAGAAAAAGCGCGGAGTATGGCGAAGGGCACATAAAAAATGCGATCAATATCTTTCTCGAAGACATTGAAAGCAAACAAGGAGAAATCCCGACTAAGGGAAGAATTATTTTATACGGCAATGACAGCTTAGGCGCATTTCAAGCAGCCGTAAGACTTTTCGATATGGGAATTTTCAATGTCTATGCGCTTTCTGACGGATTTAATGCTTGGAAGAGCAAGCAATATGAAATTGCAAGATAAGGCTATGATTTTTTTGTCGTCTTGCCTTTTATGATATCGATAAAGTTTGAATATAAGAACAAAGCTTGTACGGTCAAGTATTTTAGAATTTCCTGATTGTTATTATCTTGTCCTTGAAATTCATCAAAATTCTTCACTACCAAATAACTTCGGATGCCATGAATGCTTCTATTGGAGGAAAAAACCATAAAATTGTCGATGGTTTTTACATAGATGTTTTCCCCCATGTTAAAAAAATCTGATTTTTTCTTGATTAGCCTGCATTTTCTATCGGAACAAATCTCATTTACCACTCTTTTCTGATCTACGTTGTAAAAAATAAGCGACGCCCCTTCCCCCTTAAGAAGGAATAGCGCTGCTTCTATGATCGAATCGAATACTTCACTTTTTTTCTTATTTCTCATATTCGCTCCTTCAGACAGATCAGATCCGATTCTCATAAGCATGTCCATTTTCCTGTTTACTTCCCCGATATAGCTGTAGGAATCTACCAGATCTTTCGAAGTTTGCTGCAATCTTCTCTGTTCCTTGATTTTTTCTATTCTTTGAATTTCTAATTGATGCTCTTTAAGAATAAAAAACAAAAATCCGGCCATGCCCAAAAGAAAAATAAAAAATTCTTCCACTCGTTCTTGCGGCATCCCAAACATCCCCTGACGAATAATATCGGGAATCATGATGACTAAAATGAATATTGCCAAAAAAAGCCAGTACATATTTAATAAAAACTAAATTATTTTCTGCATTATTCTAGTAGGGATTGATATCGAAAGGCCTCTCTTTTCTGGATGGAATCTTTTCTTTGTTAGAGAAGAAAAAGAGATAGGCTATTTCTAATATTCCAGCTGTATTAAGAAGGAGAAGAAAGATAAACCAGATGCTTTCCCCTCTTCTGGCTGATTTCCAAAGGGCAAAACCTTTCCATGGAATTGACCAGATAACCAGCGCTAATAAATAGTATATTTTTGTTTCCATATTTTTTTGTTATTTTAATTTTCCCCCGCCAAATTTAGAAATTTATTTTTAATTTTTTGCAAACTGTCCCAATCATGAATTGATATCGCTTCAATATCTGAATTAACCTTGGAAAAGTCAGTTATCTTCTTTTGAATTTCTTCCGGAGAAAATAGGTCGGATTTGGTAAAAACGATTATTTCTTTCTTTTTTAGCATTTCGCTGTCATAATCACCCAGTTCTTTGCGAATTATTTCATAGTCTTTTTTAGGATTTTCCGATTCCAATGAAATGCAATGGACCAAGGCTTTTGTCCTTCGGATATGTTTCAGGAATTTTATTCCTAATCCTTTTCCTTGAGCCGCTCCTTCGATGAGTCCCGGGATATCAGCTATAATTATGCCCTCCAGAGCTCCTAAATTAGGCTCTAGCGTAGTAAATTCATAATTGGCTACTTTGACGTTAGCTCGGGTCAATTCATTCAAGAGGCTTGATTTTCCAATATTAGGCAACCCAATAAGGCCGATATCGGCTATCAGTCGCAGTTCCAGAAGAAATTCAAAAGCTTCTCCAGGCTTTCCCTCTTCGCATTCTTGAGGAGAGGTGTTCACAGGAGAACGAAAACAAAAATTTCCTCTTCCGCCATATCCGCCTTCCGCTGCCAAGACAGTTTTGCCTACTTCCAGCATATCGATGTCTTCTCCGGTAGTCAGATTATGCAAAACCGAACCGATTGGTACGGTTAAAGTGATGTCTGATCCGCCATGTCCTTCGGAATTGTCCGATCGTCCATTTTTTCCGTCCCCGGCATAATGCTTCGGCCTATTTTTATACTTATTGAGAGCCGACAAATTGGAGACTGTCTTGAAGTAGACATTTCCTCCTTTTCCTCCTGTTCCTCCGGTCGGGCCAAGGCTCATCTTGGTCTTATTGAAGGCTACCACGCCATCCCCTCCGCGTCCGGCATATATTGAAATTTTTACTTCATCAGTTAGCATAAATTTAATTTTTTCAAAAAAATATTTAATTCTTCCCCTGCGATTTTTCTTTTCTGTCCCGGTCTCATTTTTTTCATGACAATATTCATGATGCGCACTCTTTTAAGATCCAAAACCTCATAGCCCAGAGCGGTGCACATTCTTCTGATTTGATGTTTTTTTCCTTCAGTCAAGACAATACGAAACATAAAATCATTATCCATTTTTTCCACTTCGCATTCTTTGGTCAAAAAATCTTCTAACTGGATTCCGCGTCGCATGTGCTTGAGAAACTGATTATTCACCCTCTTGTTTACTGTGACATAATACTCTTTTTGATGATCAAATTCCGGGTGGAGCAGTTTTTCTGTAATTCTTCCGTCGTTTGTCAAAATTATAAGTCCATGCGAAGCTATATCCAATCTGCCTACCGGGAAAACATCGCTGGCAATATCGGTCATTTGCTGGATGCTTTTCTGGCCTTCAGACGGGCTGTGAGTAATCACCCCTATTGGCTTATAATAAGCGAAATATTCATATTTCTTAACGCTGTCTTTCACTTTTGTATCAACCTCCACTACATCATTTTCATTAACCCTGTCTCCTAATACCGCTTTTCTGCCATTTATGGTCACAATGCCCTTTTCTATGAGAACATCGGCTTCTCGGCGACTGCAAAAATTCCTTTTAGCAAGGTAGCGGTTAATTCTTATAGGATAAGTTAATTCTTCCATGCCTAGATATTCTTAAAACTTTTGAACTATCAGCATACCATACAATATTTATTTTGGCAAGCATTTTAAAAACTATTCTTGTTATTAAGAATGTCTCTTTATTAAAAGTTGCTTATATACCCTCTTTTTCTTATTTTATCAGTTTTTAAAATAAGAATCCAGCCTTAATATATTGATTTTTATAAAAAATTATTATAGGATAGATGAAGACAGATATTACCAAGGATTCATCATAACGAAAGAAAGAGAAGAATTGAAATATTATTTTAAAAAATCCTTTTCGATCTGCTTTTTTGGCAGATACCCGGATTTATCAAAAAGATGAATCCGCCGAAGAGGCGGATGGAGAGTAGCCAAGCGGTAAGGCACAAGGTTCTGGTCCTTGCACCGGGGGTCCGAATCCCTCCTCTCCAACCATCTTTCGCCAAGGCTTCAGAATGGTTTCACCATCAGTTGAAACTATCAGAAGCTCGCGAAGTAAAATAAATGTACTACACATACATTCTCTATAGCCTAAAGTCAAAAAATTTCTACTATGGCTATACTGAAGATTTACAAGAAAGATATAAGTTGCATCAAACAGGACAAGTCAAATCGACTAAGCCATATTTGCCATGGAAACTTGTTTGGTATGCAGCTTTTGAAAATATGAAACTGGCCAAAGAATTCGAAACCTATCTGAAATCCGGATCTGGCAAAGCTTTTGCCTATAAAAGACTCGTACATTCTGAAGTCTTGAAGAAAGATGCTGGGGTTGTTAATTAGGTATTCCGTAGCGTGACATTCCGAAGCTGAAAGCGTAGGATGTCCTAGCGAAGGATACCCTCCTCTCCAACAGATAAAAAACAAGACTTTTTTATAGATCTTGTTTTTTTATTCTAAAATTTATTATTTATACAATCGCAAATGAATTTAAAAAAGAGGGAGATCCGTGAATCTCTCTCCTGTTTCGCTTTGGGTTGTTATTTGCTTTCGAGATACTCGATGAGTTTCTCAAGATCATTTTTCTCCCCTGGTTCTCGACCTCGGTGAGTAAGGAGCGTAGCAAGGCCAAAATTATTGTTTTCCTCAAGAGATTCTTTTGCATTTCCGGCAAACAAAGAGATTTCCCTTTCTATCATGCCTACAATCTCTAATTCATCTCCTTTTAGCGCTGACAATGGAATTGCCAAGCTACTCCTAAGATCAATCAGCAACTGACCTCTTTCTGCTAATTTTTTAGGATATACAGATGAATCTTCGCCGCCATAGAGAGCGTTGCTAGCCTCTCTTTTTAAACGATTGAACTTATCAGAAGCATCTTTCAATAATCCAATCACAATCATCAATTCGCTAGTTGCCATGACAAACCTCCTCTTGTCTAATATTTTTTAGGAATAGCTATTCCAACTTAAAGACTATTTATATTATCATTCTTTTATCCTTTTGTCAATAATTC
>DPJH01000029.1 GCA_003543115.1 Candidatus Moraniibacteriota bacterium | reverse complement strand
GAAGCGACTTTCCATTCGCTCCGGCATAGCTTTGCCACGCATCTGCTGGAAAATGGAGTGGATGTCCGGTATGTGCAAGAACTGCTGGGCCATGCTAATATTAGAACAACGCAGATTTATACTAAAGTGACTAATCCGGCAATAAAAAACATCAAAAGTCCATTATGAAAAAAGAACCAAAGGTGGCTATTGTGCATGATTTTCTGACTGATTTGGGCGGGGCAGAGAGAGTGTTGGGCGTGCTTTGCGAAATTTTTCCAGAGGCACCGATTTATACATTGCTTTATGATAAAGAATCAATGAAGGGAAGATTTTCTGATAAGATAATACATGTTTCATTTCTGCAAAACTTCCCCAGATTTTTGAAAAGAAGGAAAAAATGGCTCCTTCCTTTTATACCGATCGCTCCGGAGACTTTTGATCTTCGTGATTTTGATCTGGTAATCAGCAGTTCTGGGGCTTGGACAAAAGGCATCGTAACAAGGCTTAATACTGTGCATATTTCATATGTCCATAGTCCCATACGTTTTGCTTGGGATGCGAATGAACAATATTTGATCCAGCAAAAAAGATCAAAGGCAATTAACTTGTTTGCCAGATTTTTTCTTAATTATATACGCCTGTGGGATCGGACAGCTGCGGATAGGCCGGATTTTCTGATAGCTAATTCAAAATACACGCAAAATAGAATAAAAAAATATTACGGAAGAGAAAGCATGGTAATTTATCCGCCTGCCTGCGTTGAGGCGGATATGAAGGATGAGTTAGCTTGCGTTCCATCGGAAGAAAAGAAACATTTTCTGATTGTTTCAAGGTTGTCTCCTTATAAAAAAATCGATGCCGCAATAGAGGCTTTCAACAAACTGGGATTGCCGCTTATAGTGATCGGAGAGGGCCAGCAGAAAAAATATTTGCAAAGCATTGCTGAAAAAAATGTAAAAATTCTAGGCTATAAATCCGATGAAGAAATTGAAAAGTACTATATCGGAGCGCGCGGATTTATTTTTGCGGGAGTGGATGATTTCGGAATTTCCTGCGTGGAAGCAATGGCACATGGCGTGCCGGTTCTGGCTATTCAAAAAGGGGGAGCCAAGGAGATTGTTATTGAGGGAAAGACCGGAGAATTTTTTGATGCAGCTACTCCAGAGGTGATTGCTGATGGAGTCAGGAGGCTTATCGAGAACGAAAATGGATATGACAGAGAAGTTATCCGGATGAGAGCGCAAGAATTCAGCAAGGAAAAGTTTATATCAAAAATTAAGGATTATATAAGCAAAAATTAATTAAATGGATATGATTGGAAATAGAAAAACAGCAAAGCTGTTGGAAAGAATAGCTGATTCAGGGAAAATTGCAAATGCCTACTTGTTTCTCGGTCCGCAAGGAGTGGGAAAATTCAAAGCGGCCATGCTTTTTGCTAAGAAAATGGTTGGCGATAAGGGAGGAATAAATCCTAACCTGATTTTAATCGGCCCTGAAATAGAAGAAAAGAATGGAATCGTGAAAAAAAAAGATATTAAAATAGAGGCTATCAGGGATTTGCAGCACAAATTAAGCCTGACTTCAGCGGGAGGGGGATATAAGGCGGTTGTGATCAATGAAGCGGAAAGACTCAATCTCACTTCCCAAAGTGCTCTTCTGAAAACATTGGAAGAGCCTAATAAAAAAGTCGTAATAATTTTGGTGTCCCATAATGAAAAGAAAATACTGGCTACCATAGTTTCGCGTTGTCAAAAAATCAAACTGGGATTGATGAGCGAAAGTGAAATAAGGATAAATGTCGGCAATATAGGCGACGTAGAAGAAATAGTTTTTTGGTCAGCTGGAAGGGCTGAGATGGCTCATAGTTTTTTAATCAATGCGCAAGAGCTGGAATACATGCGAGAGGCAAAAAAAGGCTTCTTATTGATTTTGGGCGGCAGCATCGGAGAGAAATTCGCTTTAGCCGAAACATGGAGCAAGGATGTGGCTGATTTGCTGAAAAAAATGGATATTTGGATGATCTTTTTGCGAAAAGCAATGTTAGGAGAGGCAAGAATAAAAAATCTTTCTGCAAGCAGGGCCTTGAGAACAATCGAGGAAATTTCAACAGAAATTATAAAATTGCGGGAAACAAATGCAAATGCAAAGCTAATTTTAGAAAATTTGTTTCTAAAAATATAAAAAAATGTTCAATTTTTTCAAAAAAGGATCAAATAATCAGAATAAAAAGAAAAGCAAGGTGGTGCGTGAACTTCCTAAACCCTATGCATGCAGAAAAGTTATTGTAAGCAAGAAAAAAACAAAAACAATCTGCAGGACAAATTCTTTTTATATGAAAATTGCTACTTGGATCCTCCTATTGGTTTTTTTTGGCGTAACGATTTATATTTTGTTTTTCTCCAGATTTTTAGCGGTAAATGAAGTGGAGATTTCCGGGCTGGAAACTCTTTCCAAACAAGAACTCAGTGAAAATATTTCTTCTAAAATGAAAGGAAAGATCGTCGGTGCTTTTAGCAGAGACAATCTTATATTCTTCAATAGCCAATCGGCTGAAGATGATTTGCGGGAAAATTATAAAATAATCAGGGATTTGAAAATTAGCAAAAAATTTCCCAATAAGCTGATGGTTAAAGTGCATGAAAGAAAATCAATGCTGGTATATTGCGTTAAGGGGGAGTGCTTTGTGGTGGATGAAGAAGGAAAAATTTTTGCCAAAGCTGATTTTAACCAGGGGAAATTAGGAGAAAATAATTCGATTATTCTGAATGATGAAAGCAATAAGGAAATCGAGACGGATGGTTTTTTTATGGAACCGAATTTCATCCAGTTTGCGCAAGATGTCAAAAATCAATTGGATTTGAATGATATCATAGTGAAAAATATTTTTTTTACCCCCATTCTTGTTTCCGGTGATTTGCGCGTAGAGACTGAACGCGGCTGGAAGATATATTTTAATTACCAATTAGGAGCTAAGGAAGGGATGGAAATGTTAAAAACAGTGCTTAAAAACAGCATTACAGAAGAGCAATTAAAGGACTTGGAATATGTAGACGTGAGGCTGGCTGACAAGGTTTATTATAAATTGAGAGATAATGCGGAGGAAAACAGCGATACCGATGCGGAAAATCCTGAAATTGAAGCAAAAACAGGGGAGACTAAAAAAGAAAATAATAAAAAGAAAAATAGATAATATTTTTAAATATTTCTAAGCCAAAGCCTTATATGATAAGTTTCTTTATTTATCTTTTTGAGGCACGATATGATAAATAAGAATGGATGTGCCGACTTGGTAGAGCGGCTTTTTATTTTTTAGCCAGCGGTAAGATTCCGAATCGGATTTTTTTTGATCATAAATTCCTTCTTGTAAGAATAGGGCGGAGATAGCATACCAACCTGGTTCGATCGGGCGCTTTGAGGCCCACCATTTCTCATATCGTCCCGGAATATAATAATCCAAATCAGCCATTCCGAAATAGTCGATTTTTATTTTCGTTATCTCGGGATGAGCTTCAAGAAATATTTTTAAGCGCTTTAGGTCTTGGCCCCAATCAGCATTGGAGTCAGTAGCAAATTTGTAACCCTGGGTCGGTCCTCCGCCCAGACTGTTGAAATAAGAAGTATAGTAGGGGTAGCTGGAGAGTGTTCCGGATATGAGTATGCCAAGAGTTGCGATGAGTATGGTATAAACAATATATTTGTTAATGTGATGAGTTTTTCTGATAAATCTAAAAATCCCGATACTGACAAGAATGTATATAAAAGGAAAGATAGGCAGGAGATGGCGCAGTCCGATATTGAGTCTTCCGGTTATGCTGGTTGATGCATAGATAGCTATAAAAAGCAGCATGGAGAATTCAATGACTTGCGTTCGCAAATAATGTATGAAATGTATGATTTTTCTTGGTTCATTGATGGTTGTTTTTATGATAGCAAAAATTGAAATAGCTAAAGAAAAAACAATCAGAAATATGAGGGACAAAGGCTCTTTTATGAGGAATATGACAGGAAAGTACGAAAGAAATCCCTGAGTGCTGATTTCACCCAAGAAATATGTAATATTGCCCCCAGCAACTCTTTGAAACACTCTGGCTACTCCAAAAAGATAATCAGCCATAGGCATGAGGGCTTCTCTTCCATTCATCCAAAAAAGAGCTTCCCTGGCGTAAACATTGATCGGCCGAGTGTCATAGGGCTTGAAATAATGGTTTATGATTTCTGGCAGCTTTTCTTGCGGCATTTGATAGGTGTTGAAAAAATAGAAAACATAAACCACAACAAAAGAAATTAAAAAAACCAAGAATCCCTTAGCTAGATATTCTCCCAGGCAGTGAAGGCGGCTTTTGTGCCCATGCATCTTTATAAGCGGATAGAGCAAAATAATCAGACCAAAGACAGGAAAAGCCAAGACGGATGAAAATTTGACCAACTGAACAAGCCCTAGAAAAATTCCGGCCAAAAATACATTTTTCTTCGTGGGCTCCTTTATGAAGCGTAAAAAATAATAAAAAGCAAAAGTGATGAAGGCGGCAATTCCAATGTCGGTAGTGACAAAATGATTGTGTCCCAAAATGTTAGGATCGAAACTATAGAGAGTCAGGGCAAAAATTCCTGCTGTAACGCCAGCCAATTCGCGAGTCCACTTGAAAATAAAAAATCCTAAAAGAAGAGAAATGAGAATAATCGGAAGACGGGACCAGAAAATTATTTGATCGGCATTATTGCCAGAGGCAAAAAGAAAACTTTTTCCGGCGTTCCACTGGCTGGCATCGGCATTGTCCTTGGTCCAGAAATCAGCAGCGATATCAAATTTGGGCTGGATAAAAAGAAGCGGAAGAGCGGAAAGATCCTTAAGAAGAGGAGGATGCTCCGGATTAAGACGCATGTCATGAGCGACAAGATAGGAGTATCCGGCCGGGATATGCGCCGCTTCATCATAAATTAGGGAATCATTGCCAGCATTCAAGACAGAAACGACAAATATAAAGGACAGTAGTATGAGAATTATGATTTTGTAGTTTTTTTCGATAATTTTTTGCATATTATTTTTTTATAATATAAAATTTACTTCCAAGTGGATAATTTTTTTCTTCCAAAACCAGTTGTGGGTATTTTTTTTGTATATAATTCATGGCTTCTTCGTTTTTCTCCATAAACAAGAAAATTGAATTTTCAGGGTCAGGCGTATTGATTTTATCCAGTTCATTGGGATAGAAATAATGAATGGAATCATCTTTAGAAGTAAAAATGAAAATAGGAAGCTTTATCAGCGTATTATGCGTGGTTATGACATATTTATCCTGCTCTTTGGGCAATGTTTCAATAAAGCGATACATGTCAGTCACATTTTTATTGAAAGAATATCCCACCTTTTCTTTATTGGCCCAAAAAATATGATATTTAAGAGTATTAAAAACAGCGATACAAAGCAATATTGCCATACTGATTCTAAAGATATTTCTATTGTCAGGAAATTTTCTTCTAGCCTTTTCAAAAAGATATTCAAAGCCTATGGCAGAAAATATGATAACGACCGGCAAAGTTCCGATTGACCGAAGGGCATGGGGATTGCCTTCTCCTGTCATAAACTCAGGAGCAAGCATCAGGAAAAACCAAAGGATTAAGAAAGAATACCTTTCTAAATCCAAATCATTTGTTTTTTGTTTGGCATAGATGCAGATTTTTTTTATAAATCGCCTGAATGATATTATCAAGCCCAAAATAAACAGTAAGCCGGTCAGCTGATCTAGCAGGGGATAGGGAGGAAAATTATGGCGCCAATTCATATCTCCGATAAAATTATATTTTTGTAGGCTTAAAAATAAGCTCTTGAGAAAAGTTTTCACCGGTTCTCCTTGGTTGATTTGGGGCGAAAAGATTGATACTGAATCTCTGGCTTCCAGGTATTCGGGATGCTGATAGAATGTCCAAAACATAGGAGAAGCTGCTATTGCGGAAAATAGGATAAAAGTTATGATATGTTTCCAATAAATCATCAAAAAATTCTTTCGGGATAGGATGAAGAAAAAGACCATCAAAATAAGAAGAAGCGGGGCTATCCTCCAAGCGATATAGGAATGCATGCCTAATCCGAAAATAAATCCTCCGATGGAAAAATCTATCCATTTTTTGGTCCGAAGGCCTCTGAAAAGAAAATAAAAAGAAAAAACCAGAATGCAAGGGAGCATATTGGCACGGAAAGAAATGCGGCTGAAATTGATGGCCCAGAATGAAAAAGCGTATAAAAAAGCAGCAATTAGAGCTA
>DPJH01000047.1 GCA_003543115.1 Candidatus Moraniibacteriota bacterium | reverse complement strand
AAAGCGCCATTGTCGGCTGATGCGATTGACCGATTGGTGACGGAAGGCGTTTATGAAAAAGTGCGCCATCCGATATATTCGGCGGACATTGTCCTGGCTTGGTCAATTTTCTTTTTCTATCCGGATGTGCGGATCTTCGCGAGCGTCTTGTGGCTGACCTTGGTCATGTCGGTTTGGATGAAAATAGAAGAGAAGGCATTGATTGAAAAATTCGGCAGGGAATATGAAGGATATAGGCTTCGTGTGCCCAAGATATTTCCAAAATTATAGAAAAAGTAGAAACGCACCGGCGGTGCGTCTCTACTTTTATTTGACTGCAAGAATTTTTTAGCCTAAAATAGGAGGAATGAAAAAAATGTAGTTCCTTACTAAAAATAGAATATAGGATAAGTAAATGGCAAAGAAAGGCTTGATTATTTTTGGCTGTGACGGTGTTTTGATTCCGTTTTCTTGGGAGAAGCTATTTGAAGCTTTTCAATCAATCAGTCTTGAATTTGGAATAAATTTTTTGCATATTTGTCCCGATATGCAAAGATTTAAAACATGGTTCAGCCATGATATGCAAAACAACATAGATCGGATAAGGATGAAAAATAGAGAGATCACATACAAAATGAACAATGCTTTGCATGTTATCTATGGTCATGAGTCTGAAGTTTTTGATTGGGTTCCGGATATTGTCGACAAGCTATCGCAAGCGTATGACCTGGCGGTTTTATCAAGCAGCAGGATAACCGATAGTGTCGTCGTGTCTTTGGGTAAGACAGCAAAGAAATTTAACGCAATAGTTGGATGCGATATGATTGGCAAAAATCGATCTGATCCCGACGGACTGTCTGCAATAATGAGGCAATTTAATGTGAGCGCCATAAATACGGTATTTATCGGACACACCATAAGTGATATCTATATTGCAAAAAAATATAGGCTTTCTACAGCAGCAGTTGCTTGGGGGGCCACGAGCAGGCCTGTGGATATCATAGCCATGCGTGCAGATAGAAATCTTACTCATCCATCCCAGATTTTTCTATTTGGAGCAGATTATATCCTATAGATTGTTTTTTTGATAAGCCTGACTGGGGAATCCCAGTTAGGCTTATTATTTTTTGTTGTATAATGAAGTTAGGGATAAAAATCATTGAATAATGTATTAAGTTATAACAACTATTAATTTTTTTGAAATATTTATTATGATCTATACTTCAAAAATGCAAAGAGCCATCAAGTTTGCGATCAAGACCCATGACTTATATCAAAAGCAAACACGAAAAGGCAAGGGAACGGCTTACATCACCCATCCGTTGACAGTCGGTTTTATTTTAGCGTGCGCCAATGCTCCTGAAGATGTGATAGTAGCCGGAATTTTACATGATACGATTGAAGATAGCATTGAGTCAAAAAAAGTGAGTTATGAAATGCTTCACGAGCGCTTTGGAGAAAGCGTGGCTGATATGGTGCAAAGCGTTTCGGAAACAAGCAAAGGTTTATCTTGGGAGAAAAGGAAAGAAGAAGCTTTGAGACATATTGAAAATTTTTCCCACGAATCTTTTTTAGTGAAATCCGCTGATATCATAAGCAACACTTCGGAGCTTATTGATGATCATGCCCGTTATGGAGATGAAGTGTTTTCTCGCTTTAACGCTCCAAAGGAAAAGTTTTTGGATAATTATATAAAAGTGATCGAGACTATCGTTGCAAAGTGGGATGAAAATCCTTTGCGGGAAGATTTGTCGAATGTCGGAAAAAAACTCGAAAATCTTAAATAAAAATATCTATCAGGCTAAAATTAAAAACTCGAGAAATATCCCGAGTTTTTATTATGCAAAGAGAATGTTTACTTTTTTGAATATTTGTCTTTTTTCCATTGGTACATCAATTCTTCAGTGAGCTGGCGGGAGGATTTAACCATGTCGGCAACGAGGGCGAAAACCACGAATTGAAGGCCGATGAGAAATGAGGCGATGCCGAAAAGCAAATAATTTCTATAGCGGGTAACGTTGAGTTCAGGTAGGTAATTATAGAGAAAAATAGCGAAAGAAATGAGAGAAAGGAAGATGATGAAAAGTCCGGGAATGCCGAAAAATTTCATAGGCCGCACATCTCGAACGGCTTTCAGGATTATTTTTGTAGAGTTGCTGATGAACTTGTAGATGGATTTGGTAATTTTGGCTTCGCGATTGTCGAAGTAGGTAACATCGATCGGCACCCAGAAAAGCTTCAAATTTTTTCCGATGGCATCGATAATAGTTTCTTGGGTGTAGGTGAAATGTACATTGGTGAGATTGAAACGCAAGAGCGTTTCCCGGTTGTGCGCTCTGAAGCCGCAAGTCAGGTCGTTTGTTTTGTAGTTGAGGAAAAAACCGATGATGTTGGCGGCAAATTTATTGAGGTTTTCGCGCAGCCATGGAATGTTTTTAGCTTTCTTTTCTCCAAAACGGTTGGCAATCACCATGTCGGCTTTGCCTTTGAGAATGGGTGAAAGAAGTTTGGGGATGTCATAGGGATTGAATTGCAGATCTGCATCAATGTTTACCATGAAATCAGCGTCATTTTCCAGGGAGCTTTCTACAGCTCGCTTGAAAGAGTAGGCTAGGCGGCGATTGGGCTTATAGGAAATAATGAGATCGACTCCTTCTTGCCGAGCGACTTCCGCTGAACGGTCGGTTGAACCGTCGTCCACGATTTGAATCAGTTTTTCCGTGATAATCTTGCCTTCTCCTTGGGTATAAAAATCATCTGAAAAACTTTTTCTAATAACCCGAATGGTTTCACCCAGGCTTTTTTCTTCATTATAAACAGGGATGTTGACGATTAGTTTCATTATTTCTTCTTAATAATTAGCTGGGGATCGACACAATTGAAATTGCACTTATCAACATTGTCGATTCCTTGGTGTAGGACTGTTTTACTGCACTCATTTACTTTTTCTTGGCAAATTTTGCGGCTATCAGAAAAATATTGCCTATTCACTTCATAACCCATCTTTTCTATCACGAAAAACCCAACCACCAAAACACCGGCAATCCAAATAATTGTTTTTAGGATGGAAAACATAATTTTTTACTTTATATTCCAATTATACGGCAATAGCTTCGGGAGTCAAATAGAAGGGAATGAAACAGTTTTTATTTTTCTGTTTTTAGGGTAGAATAGATATATTAAATTATTTAATGTAAAAATAATGAGAATTGGGATCAATGCCTCTTTCGCTCGAAAGCCTGGGAGCGGAATCGGGCAGGTAACGATTAATTTCATTAAAGAACTTGCTGCTTCAAGTTCCATTTTTATTGACTCAAAAAATGAAGAAGCGGAATTTATAATCTATCTAGAACAGGATCTTTTTGGCGACATCGTTTTGCCTGAAAATTTTCGGAAATCCGTTTTTCTGCCTTTTTGGAAGCGGGACGATCTGTTGAGGAAGGTTTTGTGGGAAAAATTCTATCTGCCGAGGAAGGCCAAAAAAGACGGGTGTGATATCTTTCTTTCTCTCTATCAGTGCCCTACGATTTTTCCCAAAGAAATTCGCCATACGATGCTGGTGCATGATATTATTCCAAAATTGTTTCCTGAATATCTCAATAATTTGAGAAAGCAGAAATATTGGGAGTGGACTGAGAGGGCTATTGAAAAGGCGCAAAAGATTCTAGCGGTTTCTTCCCGGACCGAAAAAGATTTGGTGCAGCATCTGGGAATTGATGCAAAGAAAATCACTGTTAATTATATAGACTGCGATGAGATTTATGGCAAGCCCGTTTCCCAAGCCAGGATCCAAAAAATATTAAAAAAATATCATCTGAAGCCTGGCTACATTTATACTGGCGGGGGACTGGAGGTGAGAAAAAATACCGAAGGAGTGGTACAAGCATATAAGCATCTGTTGGAGTCAAATAGGAATCATCCTTTCATAGAAGAAATTCCTCAGCTGGTTATTTCCGGAAAACTTATGCCTCAGCTCGCTCCGCTCATTACAGATGTGGAAAAACTTGTCAGAGAATTGAATATATCCGGCCATGTTGAGATTCTGGATTTTGTGGATCAAGAGGATTTGCCGGCTCTCTATAGCCAGGCATTATTTTTTATCTATCCCTCCCGCTATGAAGGATTTGGCATTCCTGTTTTGGAAGCTATGAAAGTGGGCTGTGCAGTCATCACTTCCAAAATCTCATCTCTGCCTGAAGTGGGATTGGATAGTGTTTTATATTGCTACCCTGATGATGTTCGAGATATTGCCATGGTAATGAAAAACGCCCTGACTAATCATGATTTGCGAAACACCTTAAAAAGGCGCGGCCAGCAAAGAGCGAAAAATTTTTCTTGGAAAAAATTTACGGAAAAAATTGCCAATGAAATAAAAGAAAATAAAATTCAATAAATAGATAAGTGAAATGCATATAAAGAATAAGAATCAAATATATTTGCTGGCCATCAATGTTGCTTTGGTTTTTTTTCTCATTTTTTTTTCCAACATCGGGATGTTGCCCTTTGGAAAAGGCGATTTTGCTTTTTTCGCCTTTCTGACTTTTTTAGTGGCGCTTTTTCGCCCGAGTTGGGGATTTTTGTTTTTTTTCGGAACTATGGTGCTGGAAAATATCAACTTGGCTCCGACTGATTTCGGAATAGCTGTGCGGCCATACCAGCTTCTAGGCGGATTGACCATTCTTTCTCTTACTGCTCGCTTTTTTACTAGAAGGTTAAGCTTTTCTTTGATAAAATTCACCATATTTGATTGGGCGGCAATTTTGTTAGGCATGGGATCATTGCTGAGTATTGCAAATGCTCCTATGAAAGAAGCGAGCCTTAAGCAAGTGATAATAATGATTTCCTATATAGTTCTTTATTTCTTAGTAAGAAATTTTTTACAAACCAAGGAAGATCTTAAAAAAGTTTTGCCATTTTTTCTTAGCTCTTCAATTGTGGTTGTTTTCTATGCTATTTGGCAGAATATCCAATTCCTTCAAGGCGGAAATCATTTCGAGGTGATGCCAGGACGCCCCAATGCCACTTTTACGGAACCGGATTGGTTGGGAATATACCTTTCATTATTGCTGGCCTTAGTGTATAGTTTAATATTTTATTTTTATAAAAAGAAGGATGATTCTTTGGAAGATAGTCAAATTTCCAATTTCAAATTTCCAATCATTAAAACTGAATTATTTTTGTTTCTTGTGATGGTCTATATAGCCTTGATAATCACTGTTGCCAGGAGTGCATGGCTGGGAGCTTTTTTTGTCACATTTATTTTTCTTTTTGCAGCGTTCACTCAGCTTAAGGTTAACTACGGTTTCTGGCAGTGGAAGGAAACTTTTAAGCTAAAAATGAAAATAGCGCTGGCATTTATATTGAGTTTAGTTGTCGTCTATGCTTTTCAGCTAACAAATTTTCAGTTAATCAATCGAATCCAAAGCACTGGCAGCGGCCAGCAAAGGATTACTGTTTCTTGCGTGGAAGAAAAATTGCTCGAAAGCAAGGAATGGGACGATAAATCTCTGCAAGAAGCGGGCTGTAGGCACATAAATCTTGAGGAAATTGAAAAAGAAAAGATGGCGGGAAATTTCATTCAGGAGGTCTACCGCAAAGATCCTAATATCAACATCCGTTCCGAAATTTATGCCAAATCATGGGAAATCATAAAAAACCATCCATTTTTAGGCATAGGCTGGGGAAGTGTCAGTTCTTTCTTGGGAAAAGACGCTCAAGGAAATGGACTCAATGCCAGCAATATTTTTTTGGAAGTGTGGCTGGGTGCAGGCATGCTTGGATTGGCAGCCTTTGTCTTTCTTCTTTTCGGGGCTTTGAGGAACGGCATATATTTTTTTGCCAAACAAGACAGATTTTTCGGAATGTTCATCTTGCTGGGATTGGTGGCGGTGATTGTGCCGAACCTGTTCAATTCCGGAATATTTCTGGGATTTCTCTGGGTGTTTTTAGGACTGGCGTTTATAAAAAAGTAAGAAAATGAAAATGAAAATTGGAATCGATATCAGGAACATCGGAAAAAAAAGGACCGGGGACGAGGCGGTGTTTTTCAATCTGGTAAAAAATTTAGCGCTGTTGGACAGCAAAAATGAATATTTGCTGCTGACTGATAGGAATCCTAAGAAGGATGCTGCGTTGGCAGAAGAAATTGGGAAATTGAATTTGTCGAAGAATTTCCAAGTGGTCGGTTTGTGTGAAGAGGGGACGAATAAATTCTTTTGGAACGCTTGGGTNNCTCATCAAAAAATCTGATCTATTTTTCCTTAACATGCTTATTCCCATGAGCCTCAGGAGGGCGGATAAGATCATAGGAGTTTCGCGGTTCACTATCCAAGAAATTATCAAGTATTATAAAGTAAATCCTGATAAGCTGGATTGGATCCATAATGCGGTGGGCGAGAACTTTCAAAAAGAAATTTCTCACAGCCAAATGGAGTTGGTGCGGAAGAAATATGGATTGCCGCAGAAATTCATTCTATACATTGGAACCTTGCAGCCCAGAAAAAATCTTCCATCTCTCATTGAAGCCTATATAAAAATTCCTACTGAAAAAAGAGAAGGACTGAAGCTGGTGTTAGCCGGAGGAAAGGGATATAATTTTGATCCGGAAATTGAGAAATCTATCGAGAGCTATTCTCTGCGCGGGCATGTGATTTTGCCGGGATTCGTGGATGAGGAGGACAAGCCCACACTGTTTAAACTGTCTCATGTTTTTTGCTTCCCCTCTCTTTATGAAGGCTTTGGCATACCTGTTTTGGAAGCTATGACTCTAGGTGTTCCGGTGCTTGCATCTAGTATTGATCCTCATATGGAAGTGGCTGAAAATTCAATATTGTTTTTTGATGCTGCCAATCCGGCTGATTTTTCTGAAAAATTGACTAGGATAATTTCCGATGATTCTTTGCGGATTAAATTGATAGAGCAGGAGAAAGAGAGAGCCTCGAAATTTTCTTGGCAGAACACCGCCAAAAAAATATTGGAAATATATGATAAATTAGACAACAAAACAAAATGATTGACAATATTGAAAATAAAAGTAAAATATATATTATGCTTAATAAAAATAGGCTAGGTGTCTTTATTTGTTAATTTATTGAAAAAATGGCGTATTTAGAAAAAAACTCTTCATTTTCAAGAGTAGAGGATAAACCCAAGAATAAGAAGAAAAAGTGGATCATAATCGGACTGAGCATTCTAACTATCATATTGATCGGCGGGGGAATTTTTGCGTGGAAAACGGGGTCTCTCTTGAATAAGATTTCCGATGGTAAAGGCGGGATTTTCAGCAGTCTTGTGAAGTCACTTCCAGGAGTGGAAAATAAGTTAGTAGGCGAGGATGAGGGGCAAATCAATATTGCTCTCTTGGGCATGAGGGGCGAGGGTGTGGTCGGCGGCGGACTTCTGACTGACACCATCATGGTGGTCGGTATCCGTCCGGCTGAAAACAAGATTTCTATCATTTCTGTGCCAAGAGATCTGTATGTAACTGTTCCAGGTACGCAAGATAGGAGCAAGATCAATGCTGTCCATGCCTATGGAGAAGAAAAAGGAAAAGGACAGGGTATGAAGGATATGGAAGCAATTTTGAGCGATATCACTGGTCTGCATATCACTTATGCAGCTAGTATTAATTTTGAAGGCTTTAAGAAGTTGGTCGATATTATAGACGGAGTGCCTTTTCATCTTGATCAACCATTTTCAGAATCAGTACAATTTATGGGACTTGGTTCAGAACAGGATTGTGATTATAAGACGGGCTATATAGTTCCTGTCTATGAAATAAAAAATGGGATAAAGATACAAAAAAGAGGCTCAAAAGAAGTTACAAGAAAGAATGGTACGAAATATATTCATGATTTCAGATTATGCACCAAAAAAGTTAATCCTGAGGCTGAACTTGAGTGTGGTGGCAATTTCACTTTGCCAGCCGGAGATCTCACTCTCAATGGCGATCAAGCCTTGTGTCTTTCTCGTTCTCGAGCGACCTCGAGCGATTTTGAGCGGGCCAAGAGACAGCAGTTGATTATGCAGGGCATCAAAGACAAGCTGACTAGCGCCGGAACACTCACTGATTTTGGAAAAATGAATGATATTCTTTCTAATCTTGGCGATAATACCAGAACTGACTTGCAAGCATGGGAAATGAAAAGATTTTACGATGTTTATATGGGCATGAATAATCCTCAGATCTATCAAAGAGTGTTGGAAAATTCAGAAGAAGGATTTTTATATCACCCAGAAAATGGCACTGCTGGATATATTTTGCTTCCGCGCGGAGATAATTATGATCGCATTCATGATATGGCAAAAAATATCTTTACCATGCCGGCTCAGAGCGATATCAAGCCTGACAGTAAGCAAGAAGCAGAGTCTAAATAAAGAAGCTATTTTTATCCCATGGAGCTATCCATAATTATTACAAGTTATAAGAATCCCGAATTATTGAAGGTTTGTATTAATTCTGTTAAAAGAAACATGGGGATGATTTCCCAATATGAGATTATCGTATCGGATGTTTCCACCGAAGAAGATACGGAGCTAATGATGCAGGAATTTTTTCCGGAAGTGGTATTTCTTCCATCCAAAGAGAACATCGGATTTAGCGGAGCGGTTAACAAGGGATTGGAAGCGGCTAAAGGAGAATATATCCTTATTCTAAATGGAGATATTGTCGTTAAAAAAGAAGCTATCAGCATTCTTCTTGATTATATTAAGAAGAATCCCGAAGTTGGAATTGTGGCTCCTCAGCTTCTGAATTTCAATGAGACTTACCAGCCTTCAACATTTCGTTTTTACACCCCGTTGACTATTTTATACAGAAGGACTTTTTTAGGAAAATTGCCTTTTGCCAAGAATCATCTAGACAATTTTTTAATGAAAAATTTTGACCATCAGTCTATTATGGAAGTTGATTGGATAATGGGATCTTCATTTATGATAAAGAAAGAAATTGCTGACAAGGTCGGATTGATGGATACGAAATTCAGGATGTATTTTGAAGATACTGACTGGTGCCGAAGATTTTGGGAGGCGGGATATAAGGTTGTATATCTTCCTATGGCTCAGATGTATCACTATCATGGGAGAGGTTCAGCCGGTAAGGGCATTATAACCACATTGCTTTTCAATCGTCTGGCCTGGATCCACATAGCTAGTGCTTTAAGATATTTTCGTAAATACGCCGGACGTCCATTGCCTAAGCATAAATAAAAAAAACATGGAAGAATCAAATCAACAAATAAATCTCGATGATGAGACAGCTCTGGAGAAGCAATGCTCGCAAATAAATTCTGAACAAAGAAACAGGATGCTTTTTAGGCGCTATTTTCTTATTTTTGCCGTACTATTCTCATTGGTAGGGACTTTTTGGGTCGGTTATAATAAAGGAAAAGACGACGCGGATGGAAATCCTCGAATGTATCCGCTCAATTCAACCACTATAACTAATAAGTTTTCTCCAGATAAGCCTGAAGTGGACTTTGCTCTTTTTTGGAAAGTTTGGAAGTTGCTAGAAGAAAAATATGTAGATAATAAAACGCTGGACGCTCAAGAATTGGTTTATGGCGCAATCAAAGGCATGCTCAAGGCAACCGGGGATCCTTATACCAATTTCTTTGATCCTAAGGAGACTACGGAGTTTTCTCAGGATATCCAAGGCAGCTTTGAAGGCATCGGTGCGGAATTGGGCATAAAAGATAATGTATTGACAGTCATTGCTCCCCTTGACGGATCTCCTTCTCAAAAAGCAGGGGTTCTGGCAGGGGATAAAATCCTGAAGATTGACGATAAATCAACGGCTGAAATTACGATTGATGAAGCGGTCGGCTTGATTCGGGGAAAAAAGGGAACAGAGGTGCGGCTTACTATTTTGCATAGCGGCAGCCAGGAGACGACGGAAATCACTATTGTGAGAGACGTTATCCAGATAAAAAGCGTGAAAGTCGAATTCAAAGAGGATGGAATTGCACTTCTGAAAATAAATCAGTTCGGAGACAAAACGAATAAGGAGTTTGATGAAGCTATGAATCAGATAATCTCTCGCGGTTCCAAAGGCATCGTATTGGATCTGCGCAACAATCCCGGAGGATATTTGGAAAAATCGGTGGAAATTGCCAGTCGCATGATTCCTAAAGGAAAAATAGTGGTTATTGAGGAGGATAGCGAAGGAAAAAGGGAGAATCTATATACTAGAGGAGGAGACAAGCTGAGTTCCATTCCAATGGTGATTTTGATCAACGAAGGAAGCGCCAGCGCTTCAGAAATTCTAGCTGGAGCGCTTCGCGATAATCGACAGATAAAGCTGATCGGAAAGAAATCTTTCGGAAAAGGATCGGTGCAGGAATATATCGATCTGCCTGGAAAATCCAGCGTGAAAATTACGGTAGCCAAATGGATGACTCCTAATGGCGATTATATCATGGAAAAAGGCATCAATCCTGATATTGAGGTAGAAATGTCACTGGAAGATTTCAAAAATCAAAAAGATCCGCAATTGGACAAGGCTCTGGAAGAAATCAAGAATATTGTAAAATAAATTTTCCTTCATAGTTGAAAAATATCTATCAGAAAAACAATCCTGAAAAGGGTTGTTTTTTGCTTTATTTTGGGATATAGTGAAGATGAAAAAGGAATAATTGTTAAAACTATCAAAAGCTATGCTTACTAAAATTTTCCAACAACTTTCCAAAAATGATGCTGACATCGCCGGTGGTAAGGGAGCGTCTTTGGGCGAAATGACTTCTACTGGCATTCCTGTTCCGCCTGGCTTTGTAGTGCTTTCGGACGCTTTTGAAAGATTTTTGGAGGAAACAGATTTGAATGTAGAGGTAGATGCTATTCTGGAGACGGTTGATAATCAAAAAATGCATACTGTAGAACAGGCTTCGGAAAAGATTCAGGTTCTCATTCTGGAAGCTAAAATGCCGGAAGACATTGAAAAAGAAATTCTAGAATCTTACAATAAGCTTTTTTATAAGGATAAGGAGAATTTGCTTGCCCGCCGAAGTGATAACGAAGGCTGGGTGGCAGTGAGATCCAGTGCTACGGCGGAAGACGGAGCCGAAGCGGCTTGGGCCGGACAGCTCAATTCCTATCTCAACACGACCCAAGACAGTCTTTTGAAAAATGTGCAAAAATGTTGGGCTTCTCTTTTCACGCCGCGCGCCATTTTCTATCGCTTTGAAAAAGGTTTACATAATACAAAAATTTCAGTGGCAGTCGTAGTACAGAAGATGATCCAATCAGAAAAATCCGGCATCGCTTTTTCTGTTCATCCTGTCACGGAAGATTTCAACCAGCTCATCATTGAAGCTGGTTTTGGCTTGGGAGAAGCGATCGTGTCTGGCTCGATCACGCCGGATTCCTATGTTGTTGAAAAAAATTCGAAAAATATTCTAGATATCAATATCAGTACGCAAACAAAAGGACTTTTCAAAAAGGAAAACGGCGGAAATGAATGGAGAGATATCGCGGAACCTCAGGCTTCTTCGCAAGTTTTGGATGAAAAAGAAATTCTTGAACTGTCCGAACTCATCATGCAAATCGAAAACCATTACGGTTTTCCCTGTGATATCGAATGGGCACAGGAAGATGGAAAATTTTATATTACGCAGAGCAGGCCGATCACGACTTTGAAAAATATGAAAAAACAGGAAAAGCCAAAATATGATATGTCAAGTGAGCAAGGTTTTTCAGAAAAATATGAACGCGTGTTTGGAGGGCCGAATATGCCGTATCTTGTTTCTGATATCATCACGGATATTTATGCTCCGAAATATAAATTCCTTACGATCTTTAAAGATTCAGTTTGGACTTGTTACATGCCGCAAGAAATGAAGGAAAAGACATTAAAAGAAGGAATAGGGCTATATGGCAACAAAGAAAATTATGTTATTTATCGGGACGAATATCTTGAATTTATCAAGTCTTTTGACAGCATGTTTCATCAAATGTTTTCTGAAGGCAAATCCATAACCCCAGAAAATTTTGAGGCTACCATTGAATTGTTCAAAAAAGCGGAAAGTTATTATGCTCAAACTCAATATTTCTACACTGATTCAGTTTCAGTGGACAATAAGCTCGATTCGGATTTTGGTGATCTTAAAGAAAAAGGAAGGGCACTACTTAATAGGCAATATTTTTCAGATGGCAACTACCTTACGCAAGTTCTCAAAGAAGTTTCAGATTTTGCAAATGTCACCAAGGAAAATCTCTATGATTATTCCTGGAGAGGTATTAAGGAATTACTAGTTGGAAATAAAAACCAAAAAACTGACAAGAAAAATGCATATATCACCTTTCC
>DPJH01000053.1 GCA_003543115.1 Candidatus Moraniibacteriota bacterium | reverse complement strand
GGATCTGGTTCCAGTTTATCTGGGATAAATTATGATATTGCAAGATTTGGTATAAAATACAAAGGATAAAGATTATGGATATAATGAAATATTGCAAGAGGTTCTTCTATGACATCTATGTTGATGTTTGTTTGGTGCTGATTGGTTTCGGATATGCCATATATGACCATAAAGAAAATATTTGGACGATTCTTGGAACTTTGCTGGTAATTTTTTCAACGGCTATCTGGATAACGGCCAGAGTTCAATTGGGCAATTCCTTTGCGGTGGAGCCCAAGATCAGGCCGCTGGTTAATAGGGGATTATATTCAAAATTCAGGCATCCTATATATCTGTTTTCTTCACTGGCTGTCTTGGGAATTTTGATGATGTTGCAAAACGGATATCTATTTTTTCCGTGGATCATATTGTTGATCGCTCAAGGAGCAAGAATAAAAGCGGAGAACAGATTGTTGGAAAAAGCCTATGGCGATGACTATGTCGCGTATGTGAAAAAAATCTGGTTTTGAGGCGTGGGTTGCAATCATTTCTGGAATTCAAGCTGGCATGGTATTTGGGCTATTACGGTATTGTTGACAAATAAGCTTTTGTGATGTATACTTGCTTGATTCTTGTTCGTATGAACAAGTCGTCCTCGAAAAGGATAAGGATGTTGTGTTTGTGCATCGTCTCACAGACAAGGATAAATAGGGAGGAATCGTATGATTCATCAAGAGTTCGTTTTGACGCAAGGTCCTTCAAATGAAAGATTATTTGATTGTCTCAGATTAGGGCAAACTATCAATGAGCTTCGGGTGGTTGAATTCTGGGGAATTTACAAAGATGAGCAGGATAAAGGGGGTACATTGCTTCCCATTGAAATTGAAGGTGTCCATTGTTCAGGAAAACAAGGAGTGTGGTTTTTCTGGGGCCGCCGTAAACAGATTACGTCAGGAGACAGATGGGTTCCAATATGGGAGTCCAAGTATGTAGATTTCGCCTTTGGACGATGGAATGTCATTCAACGCCAAGGTATCGTCAAATTCGGTGACAGCTCTTTCTTCGATATTCCTGTAAGCAAAGAGGAAATGGAAAGAATTGTTGATGAAAACATCTGATTAACAAGTACTCGTATCTGGACTCTAGCGAGTATAAACAAAAAGAGTGTTTTTTTACCAAAATTAATGCATGAAAAGGGAGAAGTGGCATGAAAGTGATGAATGTGACGTTTGAAAGATTGGTGAATGAAACCACTGAATTGGCGCGCCTTGCAGGGGTGGTGAATAGCAACCCTGTCTTATGTATTTTTGGCGACAGAATGGCCGATGAAAGGCCGGTTCAAGCCCATTTTGATCTAGTGCGCGCGCGGATCGACAATTTGATCCGAAGGGGCCAGGAATATGCGGTGCAGAAATTTGTTCGAGAGTGTCTCAGTAGAGAATTACGCCATTTTGCAATCGAAAGGCTCATTGATTTCAAGAAAACCATCTCTCCTGAAGAATTGGGCGTATTCTTTGATGTTCTTACTCGGCAGGATGAACATCCGGAGAGCGAGAAAACGCAGCGGCTTTTACAGCGCGTGTTTCATGCGGCTGACGCAGTTGTCATCAATTCGGGGATTGTGGCAGCAATACAAGCTCGGTCCGGCAAAACCAAGGAGGCAGTAAATTAACTTTTCCTTGAAAGGAATGGAAGCCGAGCGATCCTACAACGATGGATTGCTCGGCTTTTTTGTTTGTATCGAATTTTGCTTGGAGATAAGGCAGATCTTTGCATCGCATCGACTTGCCTTTTATTTTTTTTGGACAAATTTTTTAATTTTTCTTTCGAAATTTTTAATATTAAAAGCCTCACCGACACNNTGTCGATGAGGCCTGTTCTATATTACGTTGAATAGTCTTAATTTTCAGTGATAGAAAATTTATAAATGTTTTTTGAAAGCTATTTCAAATTTTTCTTTTGAAAAGATACTGGCTTATGTCAATATCATCAAGTAAAAATGCGCCATCTTTTAGTTCAGAGGAAACGGTAGCATTAGATGAAACAATTTTGATTGGCAGATCCAGTGCTTTTATTTTTTTGACTAAATATGAAAAGTCGGAGTCTCCGGAGACAAGAATGATTTCATCGCATGTGCCTTTTGCTAAATGCCAGCAAGCATCAAATGCTATTTCAACATCAAAATTGGCTTTATATTTCGTGCTTCCATCGTCAAGCTTGATAGCTTTCTCTTCCTTTGTTATGATTTGATATTTATCTTTCTTGAAGTAATCAAAAAATCCATGATGATTGTTTGAATTTTTTTTGAGTCCAATGTAAATATTACTTTCAATAACCTCATGTCCCTTGATAAATCGACGAATAAGTTTTTTGTAATTTACTATGAATTCTTTGGAAAAACCGAATTTTTCTTTGATTTTCCGAATGGCGCAATCAAAATTAGCAAAATCAACCAGCAGAATGGCTCTAGTTGTCATTTTAAGTACCTTTTGTTAAATTTTTTTTGTTCAATTTTTAAACAACTAATTGTCGGGTTTTGTGCGCTGATGCGACTGCCTCCTTTTTACATCATGCGGATAATGTTTAAATATGTAAATTTTTGCACAATTGCGATGTGACCAATCCGTGTTCACAAAGCCAGGATTATTATAACACTAGGAAAAAATAAGTAAAGGTTTTCTTTGTCTTTTTATTTTGAAAAAAGATCCTAGCTTTTTATCGAACAATAGGCGATGAAAGTGAAAGCATTTTTATTGGAATGTGTATTAATCTATGAATTTTAATTATTAATTTATCGTGCGGATTATTTGAAAAAATAATCAAGAGCGCGAATGCAAACTTATGAAAACATTAGCATGCAGGGATATGGGCGGAAATGATGATTTTGTGGCAAAAGGCATGACAGAAGATGAAGTCTTGAATAAGATGATGGAGCATCACAGAGAAATGCATCCGGAAAAAATGTCAGATATGTCGGATGATGATATGATGAAAATGAAAGGAATGATGAGAGGAAAAATAATGGAAGAATAGGGGATAAAATCAAAAAAATCTGCCATATTTAATGGCAGATTTTTAGTTTCCTTTGGAAAAAAGCAGGCTTTTGCACAGCATCCGTCACCATATTCTTGGTTTTTGGATTATTTTCTTTTTCTCGGCTGTGAGAGGAGTTTTGAATTTTATGGCTTCCTGTTCTGTTTCCCACATTTTTTGTATCAGCATCAACGGATTGGTTTTTGTATCTCCTTGGTAAAATTGCATTCGCACTTTTTTCTGTTCGGGCTTGTCCAGTCCATCCATTATTCGCTTGGCTGAATATTTAGGCGAAAAAAGATATATTTCTTCTAGTTTATATTCAGCCAGCATGTCATGGATGACGGCGTGGACTTCTTTTTGGAATTTTTTCTTGAGATCAGCAACATAGGCTCCATGATGAGAGGTAGCTGATAGGCTTTGCATGCCTCCTTTCTTACCTACAAACGCTTGTTTTTCGCGGGCTTCTTCGCGCGGCGGCATCTTGATGGTTTTTGCGAGTTTCAGTTCGCCTCTTTGCGCCAAATAAAAATGGGCTTCATATTCACCGCTAGCGATGAAAAGCGCTGGCAATTTTTCAAATTGGGGCAATTTTTTGGGAATTTGCATAAAATTATAAATATCACTCTTCCATTAATACAAATGAAATATCTTCATATTCGAAAAATGCCATGGGATATCTAGTGCTCAATAATCATATATGTCTAAAGGCAAACACTGATAAAAACAGCCCACAGGCGCAACGCTTGCGGGCCGAGTGTTTTTTATCTCGCATCTTAGGATTTGCTATGATCATGGTCGTGATCATGGTCAAGTCCGTGGCCATGGACAACTCCTTCGGAATGTTCCGATATCTCGATTTCAGCAAGCTCATTCATGTTCTTTATTGAATCTTCAAAATTCATGCCCATGGCTTCCGCCGCATTTCTTATGGTTTGGTTGGTGATATTTTCCTCTTTGTCGTGAGCATCGTTCGGTTTTTTGCATCCGCAATTGTAGCACATAAAATTATAATTATTGAGATTATAAAATTAATACAAGCAAAAATTCAGCATATTACAAGCCTATGATGCTATAGCTAAATGGGAAACGGCATCAACCGTTTCTTTGGTTAATTATTATATGTGCCGAGACCCATAATGGGCATAGAGCGTTTAGTATGTAACTGGACAGTTGAAATTTTGTCCATAGTCAGATAATTATTTTATTACCCATATAACATAGGTACATACTTCAAACTGAAATTCTTTCATTCAATATTAAGAGGAAATTTTTTTATGCTTTTTTTAAAGAAAAAGAGGTCAGGAAATGCGCCTGACCCCGATTAACCAGTTATGATTTTCAGGTTACTTTTTTTGAATCTCGAAATTTGTTCCGATCACATTCGGATCCTTGGAAACATTGCCTTCCATTCCGGAACTGAATTTGGCGAATTGGAAGAAAGCGAATGTGAAAAGCAAAGTCATAATAATCGGTGCGAGAAGGGAAAGATAGTTTCTTTTCCCTGGCTGGAAATATCGAAGAAGCAGGGAGTTGGAAACGACAGAAATAGAACTCAAAGCCATGGCTAATCCAGCCAGTTCAGGCTTTAGGGTCAATCCCCAGACGAAGAAAACTCGGGCAGCGATAGGAATTCCGGCTATGTTGTAGAATAGGGCAAAAAACAGATTTTGCTTGATTTTACCCATCGTTTCTTTGGATAGCTCAATTGCTGTAACAACATCATTAAGATCACTTTTCATGATTACTATGCCTCCAGCTTCCATAGCCACATCTGTTCCGTTACCCATGGCAATTCCAAGATCAGCTTGCGCCAGAGCCGGTGCGTCATTGATTCCATCTCCTGCCATGGCCACTTTCTTTCCGGCACTTTGAAGTTTTTTCACTTCCGCCGCCTTATCTTCCGGCAGCACCTCGGCGAGAATATTAGTGATTCCGACTTGCTCGGCGATGGCCTTGGCTGTTCTTTCATTATCTCCAGTTATCATATACACTTCAATGCCCATTCCTTTCAGTTTGGCTACTGCTTCTCTGGAAGTTGCCTTTACCGTATCAGCTACGGCTACAATGCCGATAATTTCTTTAGTTGTTGCCAGGATCATAGCAGTCTTCCCTTGCTCTTCCAATTTTTTCAATTTTCTATCTGTCTTGCCGATTTCCAGCCCAATCTTGTCTGTCATTAATCTGCGGTTTCCAAAATAGTAGATCGTATCATGGATCATCCCTTCCACTCCATGACCCGGAATGGCTTTGAAATTTTTCACTTCGCTAATTTCAATCGATTCTTCCTTGGCATAATTATAGATCGCCTCTGCTAAGGGGTGTTCTGAAAGGCCTTCCAGGCTGGCTGAAATTTCCAGGATTTCATCTTCTTCCAAGGAACCTAAACTGACAATATCTGTCACTTCCGGCTTGCCTTTGGTAAGGGTTCCTGTTTTGTCGAAAATTATAGCATTGATTTTGCAAGCTGCTTCCAGCGGTTCTCCACCTTTGACCAAGATTCCATATTCCGCTCCTTTTCCGGTTCCCACCATAATTGAAGTAGGAGTAGCAAGACCAAGGGCGCAAGGACAAGCGATAACAATGACCGCTGTGAAAGCCATGAGGGCAAAAGTCAGCGTGGCGCCTAAAAAGAAATACCAAACGATAAAAGTGAGAATAGCTATTCCAATGACCGCCGGCACGAACCAGGCGGAAATCCTATCGGCAAAGCCTTGGATGGGAGCTTTCGATCCTTGAGCTTCTTCCACCACTCTTATTATTTGAGACAAGGTTGTTTCGCTCCCGATTCGGGTGGCTTCAAATTGGAAGCTCCCGGTCTTATTGACCGTTCCGCCAATGACCGTAGCGCCTTCGTTTTTTTCCACGGGAATACTTTCTCCGGTTATCATGGACTCATCTACTGAGGAATGTCCATTAGTAATCTTTCCGTCGACCGGTATTTTTTCTCCCGGACGGACGACAATAGTATCGCCATGGACCACTTCTTCAATAGCGATATCCGCATTCATTCCGTTTCTTATTACTCGGGCGGTTTTAGCTTGGAGTCCCATTAATTTTTTGATGGCATCGGAAGTTTTTCCTTTGGTTCTTATTTCCAACCATTTTCCAAGAGTTACGAAAGTGATCAGGAGCGCTGCTGTCTCGAAATATAGATCAGGAATCTTCATCCCGTTAATTCCGATTAGGGAGTTGTTCTGCAGGGCATATATTGCGAAGTTGATCAAGCTGTAGAAGAACGCGGTGGAAGTTCCGATAGCGATCAAACTATCCATATTGAAAGTTTTCATTTTGAGGCTTGACCACATGCCTTTATAGAATCCGGCTCCGATTATGAACTGGACAGGGATAGTGAGAAGAAGGGAAAAAACTCCGATATAGGGATTGAGCGTTTCTCTTCCTGGAAACCAAGCAAAGAAATCGAAAAACATAAAATAGAGCATCGGAAGACTCAATAGGGCGCCCCAAACAAACTTATTGAAATATGAAGATATTTCTTTTCGACGCTTTCTTGATTCAAATTGGGTGTCTTTGGCATCTACTTCTTGGGCTTTATATCCTGCGCGAGACACGGCATTAACGATATTCCCGACAGAAGCCATGCTTTCATCATAGGTCACCATAACTTTTTCAGCCGCAAAATTGACATTGGCCTGTTGGACCCCCTTTACTTTTTTAATAGCTCGCTCAATGAGTCCGGCGCAAGAAGCGCAATGCATTCCGGAAAGAGAGAGACTGGTTCTTTTGTGGGCATCTTTTGCTATATTTTCTCTTTGGGCTGATTGGCCTGAATTTTCTTCACTGGAAACTTGTTGAGTTGGCGAGGTTGTCTCGCCCTTGGAAAGCAGGGCATCGAAGAGATTGGAAAAATTAGCCGATTTTACCAACGTGTCGACAAAATTTTTCAATCCCTCTTCTTCTTCAGGTAGATTGAATTCCGCCTTTTTTTCATTTTTAATGCTGCCTTCAAAATATGCTTTTCCATCAGTTCCGGTTAAGATTTTTCCTTCAGCTTCAATCTTGGCTTCCAGTTTCAGTTTAAACGATTGATCATTCTTATTTCCTCCAGAACTGATTGCTATCTCATCATTTTTTTTGTCATTTTCTTGGGAGACTATCTTGCTTTCATATCCCGCGCGTTTAACGGCTGCCAGGATTTCCTCCGTGTTGGTCTTGTCAGAATCAATGGCAAGACTAGCTTGTCCGGAGCGATGATCGATCTTTATGTCGCTCACGCCGGAAAGCTCATCCAATTCCATCGATACGATTTTTTCGCACGATTCGCAGTGCATGCCTTCTATTTTCAGATTAATTATTTGCTTCATAAGTTTAGTTTAGTTGTATTATTTTACTTGATAATCAGTGTCTGACAAGGCTTCTTGAACTTCCTCTTTGGGGACGATTCTTTCCGCATAAACTTCTGTCTTTCCATCGGAGTCGATCTCCACTTTATGAACCCCTGGAATTTTGGAAAGCTTAATTTTGGAAAGTTTTATGCAAGCTTCGCAGGTAAGATTATTCAGATTGTAGATGTTTTTTTGCATATTAATTCGGTTGGAGAGGGCAATTTTATTAAAGTAAATTGCCCGCTCGAAATTATTTAACTATTAAAGTTCCCATGGGCACGCCCATAGCGCAAGTGATCTGGTATTTGCCGGCCTTGGCAGGAGTGAAATCTAATTCCAACTTACCTTTCTGAATGTATTCCGGCGTGTCATATAGTCCTGGAATCATGATAGTGCTCATACAGCCTTGTCCGTCTTCTTTCGCGTCGATAATCAACTTAACAGGAAGGCCTGCGGCCACTGTGAATGTGTTTGGCGAGATATTCTCATCAAGATTATAAACGGTTTTTATTATTTGAGTCTGAGTATCAGATGTTGCAGAATTTTTACCTGATAAAGAATCGGCACTTCCATTTTTTTCTACCGTACCTTCTTTGATCGCCACTGGTTTGTTGGATCCTCCTGCGCAACTGCCACTGCTTCCGCTTGAAATGCCGCAAGTGCTTCCCGAAGATTTGGTTGTGCTAGCAGGATCGGCAGTGGTTTTAGAATCGTTGCCTCGATCGTCTACTACGTTGAATGCTCCGGTATACATTCCCATAGAGCAAGAAAACTTAAGCGTTCCAACTTCCGCAGGAGTAAACTCGATAATGTTTTCTCCAAGAGTCAATTTCTTGCTGATACCCATCTTTGGTATGACCAGGGAGCTGGCACAGGAATAAGGCTCCTGCGAAGTTATCACCCATTTGACCGGGACTCCTTTTTTGATAGTGAATTTATTCGGCGAATAGCCATTGGAAATTTGTTTCATGGACACTACTTGTTTGCCATTTTCTTGTTTGACGTTCGGATCAGCCGAGGAAATATTTTTTGATGGAGTCGAGTTTGATTCTAATTGCCATCCGGTTAAATTATAGCCATTAGCAATATTAAACAGAGCAAATATTATTACCAGCATTCCGGCGAGCTTAAAAAAGCGTTTGGCAAATATTCCCTTGACCACTGATGTTAATCCCCCGATTCCCAGAAGTCCCGGAACGGTTCCCAGAGCAAAAGTTCCCATGACTAAAGCTCCGGTCAAAGGGCTTCCAGTACTCACGGCGTATAGCTGCATCGCTTGCGTAAATCCGCATGGCAGAAAGAAAGTCATCGCCCCTAGTAGCATAGAATTTCTGTGGCTATATTCTTTTTCATGATTTTTCATGCCTAATGCCCGACTCAAAAATTTAGGGAGAGTCAACTTCAAATTTTCTGCCCATGGAAATATTTCTATAAGCTGAAGACCCATAATAAGCATAACTAATCCTACTGCTATTGTAAGCATTCCCAAGGCAAAAGTGGAGATTTGGAAGAATGATCCTAAATATCCGAGGATAGCGCCTAAAAAAGCGAATCCTAAAACCCTTCCTAGATTAAAATATAAATGCGGTCGAAACTTTTGGGCTGTTGTCGCTTCCGGATGCGCTTCGGCGTGGCGGGTGGAAGCGGCAAGGACCAATCCTCCGACTAGTGCCATGCAGGTGGAAACTCCGGCTGTAAGTCCTATAAGAAGCACTATCCACAAACTTTCAGGGCTGCCAGCGGAAGAGCCGAAACTGATATTGGTCAGTCCAAAATTCTTCAGAACCAAATAGGCTCCCACAAGGAACAGAAAGGCGATCCCAAGGTCCTTATAATCGCTTGGATTGCCGCTGATCAAGGTTTGCTTCTTTTCCTGTCCGATCGAATATCCGGCCGAACGGATAGCTTCCTCAATATCATGATTATTGGGTTTTTGCGATCCGTAGAAAATTTCCGCATATCCTTTTTTGTAATTCACCTGTGACTTCGTAACTTCTGGAATTTGGCGCAAGCTTTCTTCAATCAGCATCTCGCATGAGCGGCAATGCATTCCAGTTATATTGACGATTAATTTGTTCATTTTTTTGATTTTTAATAATAATTATTTTTCCAATCCAATAGATAAAACACCTTCAAACAAGCGAAAGCGTTT
This sequence comes from Candidatus Moraniibacteriota bacterium, assembly GCA_003543115.1. GTDB lineage: Bacteria > Patescibacteriota > Minisyncoccia > Moranbacterales > UBA2206 > UBA8518. The sequence goes on along the minus strand of DPJH01000053.1, from coordinate 23,772 downwards.
CGAATGGGGCAATAATTATTCTTTTTTGATGACGGAGAAGAGAATATCTGCCCTAGGAGGAGGCAAGTTTAATGAATGAATGTATGAAGAATTTTGACTTTCTGCTTTATAATCTAAATCTGTATTATCCAAAATGGCATAAAACTGCAAGTCGCTTATTTTAAAATTCGAAGCATTATCAATTTTTGTAATTTTGTTATGATCAAAACAACATGGAAGAATGGTGTTGCTGCTTTTTGTGTCATCGTTTTGACTGGTTTTTGGGAGATCAGATGCGTTGTTTGTTCCCTTATCAGCAGCGACATCGCAGTTTCCCTCTTGGTTGTATTCATTTTCACTTTCAGATATGTGCGTATTCGGTTCAGTGAAACTATCTGAAATTTGAGCAGAAGCAGCAAAAGGCATCAGGCAAAAACTAAAATTGATCAGAACAGTTAATCCTAATAAAAATAATGACAGTTTATAGATTTTTGTTTTTTTTGCTTGCCGCATAGGCAATATCCAAAAAATTAATTAATAGCTTTTCTTATTCCATTCACTCCGTCTATTCATTTTAGTTTTTCTGCTTTTTCTTGCTCGAGTATTGATAGGGTAAAATTTCATACCTACCAGGGAGGTATGTTGAAATAATACTTTATATGGAAAACTCTGTCAACTATCCCAATTAAAGCGAATATCAGGAGACGATATTGCTGATTTTACCCCTTGTAAAATTTGAAATGTTTTCAGCGGTGGTAATGAGGATTCTTTCTAGAGCTTCTTTTGAGAAGAAGGCGATATGCGGAGTGAACACAACATTGTCACGTTTTAACAAAATGTGATTTTTGGCCAGTTCCTCCAATTTTTCGTTCGGTTGTTTGTAGTGCAGGAGTTGTTTTTCGTCCAAGATCAATTCTTCGCCCTCCAGCACATCCAGGGCTGCTCCAGCCACTCGTTTTTCATCCAAGGCAGCTTGCAATGCGTTTGTGTCTATCAGTCCGCCGCGCGAAGTATTGATAAGCAGAACGCCTTTTTTGACTTGGCTCAGCAATTTTTCGCCAACGATGTGATGAGTGGCTGCATTATAGGGAAGATGAAGAGAAATTATATCGGATGAAGCTGCAATTTCTTCTAGTGTTGCATAAGTGAATTTCAGAACTTCTGCCAGAAAAGCATCTCTTTTTTCATCATAAGCCAGGACGTGCATGCCGAATCCTTTGGCGATGCGGATCACATGAAGGCCGATATGTCCGGTGCCGATGACACCCAAAGTTTTTCCCTGAAGATCAAAACCCATCAAGCCTTCAATAGTATAATTTCCTTGCAGGGCTCTTACATAGGATTTGTGGACATTTCTGGAAAGAGCCAGGATGAGAGCGAATGTGTGTTCGGCTACTGTATTTTCTCCGTAGTATGGCACATTGGAAACGGCGATTTGGCGGGCAGTGCACTCAGCCACGTCAATATGATCAAAGCCTGTAGATTGAGTGGCTATGAATTTCAGGTTCGGCAATAGACGCAAGATTTCTTTTGTAATTTTGGAATAAATAAAGACCGAAATGACTTCACAAAATTTGGCTTTTTCCGCGTTATCTTTGCTCAAGATTTCTTCAAAAAACAAGAGAGTGTGGCCTTTGAGTTGTTTTTTAAGAAATTCCTGCTTCCAAGTCTGCACTTCGAAAATGGCTATGTTCATATATGAAATTTAAAGATTAAAAACAGATTATTTTCTGGTAATATCAACAACCCAATCTTTAGGTCCATTTTCCCGATAGTTCCAGATATAGGTATCGGGAAGCTCGATTTCGAATTGGTAGTGCAACGGTTTCGGGTCATGATCATTGATGATTCTCATGGTTTTTCCAGGCTTCAGTGTGTCCCAGATCTCAAAAATCTTGATGTGACGTTCAAAAGGAGGCATAGTTCGAAGATCCAGTTCAATTGAGAATTCAGAAACTTCTTTTTTTAATTCTTCTGGATCGGCGCTTTCCGCTCTTTCCAGAATGTCTTTAAGTTTTTTAATTTTATCTTTGTTCATTGAATTTTTATGTTAAAAAGTGTTGTTTAAAAGAAATTATTTTTCATAGCATATGTATTTTTGGGATTATGACTTAATTCATACTAATTTAGTATGAATTAAGTATATGTAAATTTTCGATCGGAGTCAATTGCGCATGGCGGAGATATAAATGTGCGATTGGATTGTACTAATTTTTATAATTCCTAATAACAAAAATATGGCAAGATATATTGATGGATTTGTGCTGCCTGTTCCTAAGGGCAAGCTGCAAATTTATAAAAAAATGGCACAGGAGGCGGGTCGGGTTTGGAAAAAACACGGCGCTCTTGAATATTTAGAATGCGTAGGCGATGACTTGAATCCTCAAATGAAAGGAATGAAATTCCAAAAATTCCCGCAAATAGCCAAAGCAAAACCGAATGAAGAAGTAATTTTTTCTTTTATAACATATAAATCCAAGGCTCATCGTGATAAGGTCAATGCTATGGTCATGGAAGAGTTTATGGCGAATAAAAAATACAAAGATAGACCGATGCCGTTTGATATGAAAAGAATGGCTTATGGAGGGTTCAAGACTTTGGTTGATCTCTGAATCAATAAAAGCCATAAAAAATTTATCTAAAATATATTTTTTCTTTATAATATTATCATCTATATTCTAGTATAATATGTTTTAGTTCTTAGTATTAAAATGTATTGATACCCCTCTTTATATCTGAAAAATTAAGGAGAAATTGCTAGATGAATATTGCATGCCAAGAACAGGAACAAGAGCCTGTATATCCCAGTCAGGCGATAGATTTTTCGATTGACATTCAAAACGCTATGATAGAACAGAATATTTATAGAATAAGTTTTGAAGAGTTGGCGAGAATAATGAAAGATGTTTTATCTGGTTATCCAGGATATTTAATGATTACCAATATGATCACTTTCGAAGATGAAAGTGCTGTGCGGCTTTCAAAAGAGGGATTCGTAGTTATTGCATAGATCTATTTGGAGCGGAAAGTCGCGCGGCATTGTCCGGCGACTTTTTTTCATTCTTCTATGAGCAAGAATAAATGGAGTCATCAATCTTTCTTGGAAACAAATGGATTGCCTTTAAGATAAAAACGCAGCAGTTTATCTTTCCATATTCCGGAATAGTCTATTCCGATGCGCTTGGCTTTTTCTATTTCACGAGGAGATATTTTGATGCCCCTGTCTTCGATATACAGTTCGGTATTTTTGGAGGTTGCCGAAGTCGCGTTGAATGATTTATCAATCTTTAGGGCTTGGCATAATTTTCCCGGCCCGCTGGTCAAATTGAAAAAATTGTCTGTTTTGCGATTTTTTTTCATTTCTTCCGCACCTTCCAGAGGTTCAATCGATCTTATGAGAACGGCTGTTGGACAATTCTCGTTTTCTGTTACGATATTTAAGTTGAAATACATGCCATAGATAAAATAGACATACCAAATGCCGCCTTTTTCAAACATCACCTTGGTTCTTTCGGTCTTGCCTTTGCTGGCATGGCACGCCAAATCATGAGAACCTATATAAGCTTCTGTTTCCACTATTATTCCTGATATTTTATTCTTGCCGACTCTTCGCACTAAAACCTTTCCAATCAGGCTCTTGGCAACAAGACTTGCTTTTTGCTGGAAAAATTGAGAGGTTAATTTTGACATATTTTTGTAAATTAGGGTTGTTGTAATTTTAAAATAAAAATAAAAAACACACCAGGCGGTGCATTTTTATTTACAAGATGAGTTTTAACGTATGGCTCGCACAATTGCAATCAAAACGACTGCTCCCAAGAGAGCTACTAGGAAGCTATAGAGATTGAAACCGGTTACTCCGCTTTTTCCCAAAAAGCTCATTAGCCAACCTCCGAGCACCGCTCCTATAATACCGACCATTATATTGAGAATAGTGCCCTGTTGCGCATCGGTCTTCATGATAAGCGAGGCTATCCATCCGACCAGTGCGCCAAATATAACCCAAAGAATTATGCCCATATGTTTTTAATTAAAGTTTTAATTTTATGCTTACTAATACAATAAATGAAATAATTTATTCCAAAACGATATTTTTTTATTTTATAATGAAAAATCCGCTACGGAATAGTTGAACGGGAATTTTTGTTTTCTAGAAATTTTTAGGTTGCGAAAAGGTATTATCTATATTGAGAGTTGTTGCGGCTTATATTAAATAATTTATTTAAATGTAATATAATATGAAAGGATTTCATTCCAATATCGAAAAAGACACTTTAGAAAGTGCAAATTTTAGAAAAGTTCTGTATACCGGAAAAAACAGCCAGTTGGTTTTGATGAGCCTTGGACCCGATGAAGAAATCGGAATGGAAATTCATGAAGAAAACGACCAATTTTTCCGTTTTGAAAAAGGAAAAGGAGGGTGTATTATTGATGATAATGAATATGCGGTTACTGATGGCAGCGCGGTTGTGGTTCCGGCTGGCGCGAAACACAATGTGATAAACACCTCCAGCAGTGAAGACCTCAAGTTCTATACTATTTATTCCCCTCCTCACCACAAAGATCAGATTGTGCGGGCTACAAAAAAAGAAGCTGAGGAGAATGAAGAGGAGTTTGATGAAGTGACGACAGAATAATAAATATTATAATTATAATTTATGCAACAAAGCATTCTTACATTAAAAGATTCTGTCAAATATCAAGACGGGTCAGTGGTCAGCAAGGAAATAATGAAGACGGATAGGGGCACAGTGACGGTTTTTGCATTCGATGCCGGACAAGGACTAAGCGAACACATTTCTCCGTTCAATGTGCTGGTTCAGATTATCGAAGGTGAGGCGCAGATAAATATTGAAAAAATAGCCCACACTCTTACGGAAGGGCAAATGATCGAATTGCCTTCCAACAAGCCACATTCCCTCAAGTCTAACAAACGTTTCAAAATGCTTTTGATAATGATTCGATAGGAATAGAAAGATTTTTTGCTATAATCATAACAAAGAAAAACAATGGCTGGCGCTGAACAAATCAAAAATCTTTTTGCCAATTAATAAATTTTTACTATATGGGAGAACAAAGAAATAATTTTTTTGTACCGACAAACGAAGATCGGGAAAGAGATGAATTGATAAGAAGTCGTGCCCGGGTAGATAAATTAAAAGAGACTGATAACCATTACGAGGATTCTATCTACGACTTGGCAACGTATGAAGATGAAATTAGGAAAGATTTGATTAAGGAAGGAATTAAAAAAGAATCCTTGAATAGACTGGCTAATAAATTCTCAGATGCAAAATTAGGAGAAACGGAAGCAAACAAAGCCAGATGGATCGATGTATTGACCGGACTTCGTAATAGAAATGCCTATAAAGAAGAAATGCCGCAATTATTCAACATGGAAAAAAGGATGGGAAAGGATTGTTCAATTTTGATGATTGATTTTGATCATTTCAAAAAAGTCAATGATGACCATGGACATCTGGCTGGAGATGAAACTTTAAGAAAAATAACTGATCTGATAAGGAAGACTTTGCGTTCTTCTGATATAGTTTTCCGCTATGGCGGAGAAGAGTTTACGGTTTTTTTATTAGACGCCACTTCTTTAATGGCTAAGGAGGTAGCTGAAAAAGTCAGGGCTGCTGTTGAGTTTCAGGATTTTGAAATTACTGGAAAGAATGGAGAGAAGATAATTTTGAATAAAACAGTCAGTATTGGAGTTGTAGGCACCGATCAATTGGAAGATTGGAGCACTTACAGCGAAAGCGGTGCAAAAGAATTTTTGGATGAAATGACAGATCGTGCTGACAGGGCAGCATATGCTTCTAAAGAAGAAGGGAGAAACAGAGTAACCCTCTATAGTGATAAATTGAAAAAAAGCGGTTAGCATATATTATTTTTTTTCAATATTTTTAATTTGAAAATTGAAAAAAAACTACGCAGTGTGTTTGTGTAGTTTTTTTGTTGAGCGAATTATTTTAGAAGTCTATTGTAGTAAAGAATATAAATCTTAAAAAAAATATATGGAAAACCAATTTAATAATGGACAAAGCGCACTTACCATACTGCGTATTTTTGATGCTCCTCTTAATCGGGTTTGGGAAGCTTGGACGAATCCAGAGGAGCTAAAAAAATGGTGGGGGCCAAAAGATTTTACCTGTCCTCATTCTGAGATGGATTTTAGGGTGGGCGGAAAATATCTCTCTTGCATGAAAGGGCCTGACGGCAAGGAGTATTGGAGCACTGGAATATATAAAGAGATTGCTCCCTTTGAAAAAATTGTAGCAGGCGACTCTTTTGCTGATGAGAGGGGCAATGTGGTTCCGGCATCTTATTATGGTATGGGTGAATTACCCCTGGAATTGGAAATTGAAATATCTTTCAACGAATTGAAAAGTGGAAAAACAGAAATGATCCTCCGCCATAGCGGACTTCCGGAAGGAGAAATGAGAGAGATGACCCGCCAAGGCTGGAACCAATCTTTTGATAAATTAGAAGAAAGCTTGAAAATAATTTAAAGTGTTTATTGCATAATTGCAATAAACATTATAACCTCTTGGAAGTTATGCAATAGATCCAGAAACAATTTTTCTATTCATTGGATATTTCCAAAAGCATTTTTTTAGATTGTTCGCGATGGCACATTTTTATCCATCTTTTGGAAAAAGATTTTTTTTCTTGAAATTGAGCTTCAACTACATCCCCATCCTGAAGCAATGTCTCAAGGCTGCCCAAAATTCCATTTATTTTTACGGATTTAAGATAGGCAATTTTTTTTTTGTAATGGATGCAGACAAAATCCAGGGCGCTAGCAGGTTTGGTCAAATGGTAAACGCGGTTTTTGCTGTCAAAAACCAGAACTTGATCGCCTCGAAAATAACTTTGCATAAGGTGTGAAAGTTTCTGGGTGCTAGTAGGAGATTCATGTTTTATTATCTCCAGATTTTTTATAAGATCAGCTCGAGTTTTCTTATTATAGCGCATGGTATAACTATCCTTTTTATAGTGGAAATGTGAGGCAACTCCAAACTCACATTCTTTATGCATTTCTTTGGATCTGATTTGTATTTCGATTGGCATGTTGGTGACATTGGGAAGAGGGAAGACGACAGTATGAATTGATTGATATCCGTTTTCTTTCGGGGTTCCGATATAATCCTTGAATTTTCCGGGAATAGGGTGCATTATCGAATGGATAACGCCCAAGGCTCTGTAGCAAGTATCTTTTTTTGCCACTATTATTCTTATTGCCAGACGGTCGGTAAGTTCATCAAATTTTCTGTTTTTAACAATCATCTTGCGATAAGTTGAATAGATGCTTTTGATACGATTTTCCAATGTGCACTTAATGCCGGATTCAGTAAGTTTTTGTTTGATGTATTTTTCCGTATGTTTGAGACAAGAAATGTCATTTTCTCTATAAAAATCAAACTTTCTTTCCAGTTTTTTGGCGATGCGCGGAAAGAGATATTTAAAGCAGATATCCTCCATTTCATGGCGCCACTTATGAAGACCAAGGCGGCTAGCCAGGGGAACATACATATGCAGTGTTTCTTGAGCGATTTTTTTAGCTTTTTTTTGCGAAAACTTTTCTAAGTTTCTAATATCTAAAAGTCTATGAGTAATCCTTAAAATCAATATTCGGTAATCTGCCGAAAAATAGCGTAAGGCCTTGTTGATATCTTTTATGTTGGAATCTATGCTCAAGTTTTCCAAGGAGTGTAACTTTTTGATAATAATCTGTTCGGATTTGCTCAGATTGGAATTTTTTAAGATTTTTTTTCCTTCAGGATAGTTGAGAACGTCATAGAACAAACAAATTGAGAGCAGAGAGGGGTCATTTGTTATTTCTTTTAAAGTTTTCATTAAAAGAACTCCGTTTTGCGTATACCCATTGGCTTTTTTTCTTTTTAAGGTATTTAAAAAACGCTGGGAAGAGTCCAGCGTTTTTTCAGTCCGGTTTTTGAATTTATTTTGAGCAATATTTTTGTTACTGACCATACTTTATGTGCGGCACTTCTTCATAATGCAAAAAATGCCTAATTCTGTCAAGCTTGACCGTATGATTACCCGATCAAAAATTAGGGAAATCGGATTTTTTGGAAGGTATGATTTTTTACAATTTTGTAATAATTAATTCATGCGTTTTTTAATTATTTTTGATCCAATAGCCAAGAATTTTAAAAAAGTATATTTCATTGACTTTATTTCCCGTTTCTGTCTATAATTGGATAAAAATAAGCTTCTAATTTTGCAAGGTACATTCATGAAAATTAAAAAAATGAAGCGTAGTCAAAGCAAGAAGAATCTCCGATTGGAGTGTGATAATTTTTTGGGAAATTTTTTGATTGGAAAGCCCTTCGTTTCAGACTTGCAAAAACAAAATATTTTTGAGCGCTATGGAACTTTTGTCAGCGACCCATCGGCTAAGGCGGTCGCTCTTTTTCAAAAACCATTTGAAAACATACAAGACTTGGATTTGGTCGAGCGAGTTTTTGGTGAAAAAGCGCGCTTTCATGCAGAAACCCTTAATCGAATCAATAATGAGGATAAAAAAATTCTCAAAAATCATGAGCAACATGAAAAGATGCTTTTATTGTATCTGGTTAACCTTGAGAGCTGCTATATTGATTTTGGTGAAAAATATTTCAAAAAGAACAATTTTAAAAAGAGAATTCCTTATGCGCAAAAAATCATCAAAATTTTGTCAGCTCGCGAACTTACAGGAAAATTGGATGACATATTCTTTTCTGTGATGCATCCTAAATCATTCGCCTATTATTCGACCCTATTCAAATCAAGTTGGGATGTCCATAGGCTCATGGAAAAAAGAGCCAAAGAAAAGTTAAGGCGCAATTTAGAAGAAGTTCAAATTGAAGCTGAAATCCAATCTCGAACAAAATCAATTTCCAGTTTGCACGAAAAGGTCGTTAAAAAAAATATTTTGCCTTCCCAGGTTGTGGATATTATCGGGCTTAGAATATTGGTTAATTCGAAAAAAGATTGTTATCGCGTGCTGGAAGTCATGCTTTCCCAATGGCCGACGCAATATAACCGGGTGAAAGATTATGTCGCTATTCCAAAAGAGAATGGATATCAGAGCATTCATATTTCCGGTGATTATAACGGCTATCAATTAGAAATTCAAATAAGGACTTTTAATATGCATTATCAGGCGCAATATGGGAAAGCTGCACATCATCTCTACAAAGCTAATAAATGAACCTGAAAAGAATTTAAAAAATTCCTCGAAAAGCAGGGAAAAAAGCAATTCGGTTGTCATGCGCGAGCGTTTTTTGGCTTTAATTGAAATAGAGAAATCCCCGGTTAGCTGCTGGTCGATTGATACTACATTGACTTTTGTCAATCAGGCCTATTGTGATTTAGCGGGGAAAGAGGAGAAAGATCTTCTGGGGCAGAAGTGGATCAAGATGATACCCGAAGAAATTCGCCATAGAACAGATAAAATTTATGCCAATCTTTTAAGAAATCCATCTTCTCATCGCTTTGAATATAATATTCGCAGAAAAAACGGAGAAATCCGCCATATGGAATGGATCGATCACCCAATATTCAATCAAAAAGGAGAATTGATTGAATTCTTGTCGATTGGCAAAGATATAACAGAACAAAGAAAAAACAAAGAAGAATTAATGGAGAGCGAAAATCGCTACCGACAACTAATCAATTCTATGGATGAAGGATTGATTATGCAAAATGAAAAAGGAATTGTAACTTATGTAAATAATAGTTTTTTAGAAATTACTTCCAGTCAAGAAAGAGACTTATTGAATAATTCCGTTGGAAGTATAAAAAAGTTAGATAAATCTTTGGTGAATATGCTTATTCAACAAAGGCAATTTTCTCAAAAAGCACGATGTGATTTTTGTGAATTGTCATTTAAGAAAAGTGATACAGAGGTTTCTTATGTTCAAGCTTCTACAGTTCCTATTGTGGATGAAAAGGGAAATTTTCGGGGAGGTTTTATTATCACTTCCAATATCTCTCGTCAAAAGAAAATTGAAGAAAGGCTCAGGAAAATCAATGATTGTCTTTTGCGCCTGGGCTTTGATGCGGATAAAAATATCCAATCTCTTACTAATCTATTCGGAGAGGTAATGGGAGCAGCTAGCGCTTTTTATAATCGTTTGGAAGACGATTCTTTGTGTATTCAAGGCCAGTGGCAGATGCCGGTTGATTATTCTCAAAAAGACAAAGCGGAAGGGCATATTTGTTATGACGTTATCTCTAGCGGAAGCGACCATCCCTTCATTGTAAGGGATCTTCCTAGGACGGACTATTTTTTCAGCGATCCCAATGTGGCTAGATATGGATTCATGACATATGTCGGACAGGCCGTGCGAATGGGAGAATCTTCCCTGTGCGCATTTTTTAGCCAAGACTTTGTTCCTTCCAGAGATGATTTGAAAGTAATGGGAATAGTTGCTGCCGCTATAGGAGCGGAAGAAGAGCGAAAGAAAAATCACGCCATTATTGAGACTAAGATGAACCTTCAGCAGTTGATTTCTACAATCTCTTCTCGTTTTGTGGGAAATTTTGATTTTAACAGAATGGTCAGCGAATCTTTGGCTGATCTGGGAAAAATTACCAATGCTCAAAAAGCTTATTTATTTTTAATAGAAGACAAGAATTTTATTGTTAGCACCCATCAGTGGCAAGACGGTAAAAAAAGCATCTCTATAAGAAATCAAAAAAGAATAGTTATTCAAAAATTTTCTTGGTGGTTTAAAAAATTGAAACAAGGCAAAGCCTTGAATGTGGAAAATTTTTCTGATCTTTCTCAAGCGGCTGTTGACCAATGGAAAATTTTTTTTGATTCTATTCCAGAATCAATCTTGCTCTTCCCGGTCTTAGCTGAACAGAAGCTAGTTGGATTCATATGTCTTGAGAATATTGCAATTACGGACAGCTGGAGTGGTAATGATTTATTATCTTTGCGAATTGTAGCTGAAATTTTAGGCAATGCCTTGGAAATCAGACAAGCCGGAGATGGATTATTGCAAGCCCTGGAAAAATCGAAAAATGCCAAAAAAGAATGGGAAATCACAGTTGATTCCTTGCCTCAAATCATCTGTCTTATAAGCAAAAAAGGGAAAATTGTTCGCATCAACAAGACGGTTGAAAATTGGAAATTAGGAAATGTGCGCTCATCCAGAGGATTGGATTTGCACGAATTGCTTCATGCAAATTGCCGGGAAGGAAAATGTGTTTTGAAAAAGGATCTAAGATCAATTTGGAGAAAAGTTCAAGAGGGCCAGATAGCGGAAACAATTCATCAAAGCTCATTTTTGAAAAAAACAGTTTGTATTAAGATTCATCCTCTCTTGGGAGAGCAGAGCGGACATGGATATGCCGCGATCGCGATTATTTATGATATTACGGAAAAAATAAAGTCCAATCAGAAAAATTTTGAAATGTTTAAGTATCTTGGTCGGATAAATAGAAAAATTTCCATTCTATTGGATATGAATAAAGGAGGAATAACTAAAAATAAAAGAGAAGCTTATCAATATATTATCCAATCTTCTTTGCATATTGCTGATGCTACAACAGCTTTTTTATACCAATATGATGAAAAAGCAAAAAATTATGCTTTACTGGAGAGCCAAGGATATTTTTTGAAAAAAAACAAAAAAAGATTGATCTCTATTTCTCCGAATAAATATCTTTTTCTGGAAAAAATAAGAAAAACTAAAGCAAGAATCCAGGGCTTTGCTCAAGAGGATGATTTTAAGCTTTTTAATGAAAAAATAGGATTTAAAAAAGCCACGGATACCTTTTTAGCAATGCCTCTGATTCATCAAGGCTCAATAAAAGAGTTGTTGATTCTCGGGTTTAACAAGAAAAACAGCCTATCCACCCAGGAGCTGGAATTCTATGATTTATTTTCTTTGCAGGCTTGCATCATCTTGATGAATGCTCAAAAAAATTCTAGTGAGTGATTTTTATCGATTGAACAGTGAGATAAACAACCCTATAAGCTTATAAATTTAAAAAAGAAAGCAGAACTTATTTTTTAGAATCTTCAAAAGTAAACTTATTTTTCTTCATTTCTGCCAGAAGAATTTCTACATGATGTTCGGTTTCACTGTTGAGCCGGAGAAGGATGTTTTTGACTGTTTGATTGGTGGGAGTAAACATGTCAAAACACTTTTTTTCCAGCATGGAGCGCTCTATCCTGAGTGCGGTGTGCAATGCCTCTTTATGGGTGATTTTTTCTTTTTTCGTTTTTCTGATCTCTTCAAGCACGAAATTCATGATATAACTGACCACCCCTCGGGAAAATTTGTTTTCGACAATAGCATCAAAAGCATCTTTTTCCCTGCTGATATTTTTTGCATGCGAAATCTCCTCTTGGGAAAGTTTGTTCCAGAATGCATGTTTTTGAGAAAGTTTTTGTCCATAGATCAGATAGAGGGCGGCAATATTCAATTCATTTTCTTCAAACAGCCGCATCAAGGGCTTATTTTCCATAAAGTTTCAGGTTAATCATTAGAAGCATGTTTTTTAAAAAGATAGGCGACATAGCAAGTATGGCATAAATAATTTTTGTTGAAAAGAGAGTTTTTTATTATCTTAAAATTGGAATTAAATAAAAAAAATCTATTGTGGCATATTTTTTAAAGACCCGCTGTATTACTTAGTAAGCTTAATTATTAATAATAAATATATGAACACAGTGATACATTTTGAAATTCAAGCTGATGACATCGAAAGAGCTAAAAAGTTCTATGAAAATGTCCTTGGCTGGAAAATTTCCCAGATGATGAAAAAAGAGGACGGGGGAATGATGGATTATTGGGGAATCGAAACAAGGGAGTCCGGACCGGGAATCAATGGCGGGCTTTATGAAAGACCGTCAATGTCCGAGGAAAAAAAGTATCTCTATGATTGCACTGTCGGTGTGGACGATTTGGATGCAGCCATTAAGGCTGTGAAGGATAATGGCGGAACGATCATCAAGGAGAAATCAGAAATTCCGGGTGTTGGATGGTTTGCCGGAGCTAAGGACACTGAAGGCAATCAATTCGGTCTTATGCAGCCGACCGGATGGCAGCCGAAATAAATTCACTGCAAAGGGCATTGATCGATTCAATGGCTTTTGCATTTTGATAATGATAATGTAAAATCATGAATAATAATTCGAAAAAGCCTTATGATGTAGCGATTGTGGGCGGAGGCATTACGGGCACTTCTTTGCTATATGTTTTAAGCAAATACACCAACCTCCAAAAATTGGTTTTATTGGATAAATATGAAGAGTTGGCCCATGTAAATTCCCATTTCAACAATAATAGCCAGACGCTTCATTTCGGCGACATCGAAACGAACTATTCTCTTGCAAAAGCTGAGCAAGTAAAAGAAGCTTCTTCTCTTTTGGCGGGCTATGCTGAGAAATTTTCTCCAGATGCGATCTTGCTTTCGCATAAAATGGTTTTGGCAGTGGGAAATCAAGAGGTGCAAGAATTGGAAAGGCGCTACTGGGAATTTCGAGGATCTTTTCCTAATCTGAAAAAAATTTCACGCATGGAAATAGCTGCCATTGAGCCCAAGGTCGTTGAGGGGCGGGATCCGAAACAGGAAATCTTGGCTTTGTTAAGTGACAAAGGCTATGCATTGGATTATCAAAAAATATCAGTTTCTTTTGTTGAGGAATCTATGCGCCAAAAAAAAGAAGTGGATATATTTCTAAAAAGAAAAGTGATTTCCATTGTTCGAGACAGGGCTTGGTGGAAGATTATGACTTCGGCAGGTGAAATCGTTGCCAAAGTCGTTATAGTGGCATCCGGCCCTCACAGTCTGATTTTTGCAAGGTCTTTAGGTTATGGCAGGGAATTGGGCATACTGCCGGTGGCGGGCAGTTTCTATCGCTCAAGCGGCCTTCTGCGTGGGAAGGTCTACACTATGCAAATAAAAAAACTTCCCTTTGCAGCAGTGCATGGAGATCCTAACGTGAATGATCCTGCTGAAACAAGATTCGGTCCGACTGCTAAAGTGTTGCCGCTTTTGGAGCGGCATAATTGGGGTACGCTCATGGATTTTTTAAGAACATCGGTTTTTACCTGGGACGGAGTATCCAGTCTTTTTAAGATTATCACCGACAGGACTATTTTTTTGTATGTGGTAAAAAATTTATTATTTGACCTGCCTTGGATCGGCAAAAGGATGTTTCTTAAAGAGGTGCAAAAAATTGTGCCAACCATGAAAATAGACGAATTGGAATATGGCAAAGGCCTAGGGGGGATACGTCCTCAGGTTGTGAATACAATAAAGAAAAAAATGGAAATGGGCGAAGCAAAAATTATAGGAAAAGATATTATTTTTGACATCACCCCATCTCCGGGAGCTTCGGTGTGTTTGGACAATGCCAGAAAAAACGCTTTGGAAATCGGCAATTTCCTTGAAGAGTACGATTTTGATGAGAAACGTTTTGAACAGGATCATAAATTTGAATATTAAAATTATTATAATTCACATTTTTTCAAGAAACAGATTTTTAATTAATTGATTGACTTTTCTGAAATTTTTCGCTAGTTTTAAGCTAATCAAGCTTGGAGCTTGAGGAATTTGTTCTTGAAAAAGTTGAATTTTTTGGCTAGAATATTAATTTTTTCTTATTCGGAGGTATTAAAAATGACTTGGATGGCGTTAAATAAAGCAAAACCTTTAATCTGTATTCTCATGGGAAGCGGATCTGACAAACCAACAATGCTTAAGGCAGCGAAAGTTCTTGATAAGCTTGGTATCGGTTATGAAGTACGAATTACGAGCGCTCATCGCACGCCTGAACGAACCCAGGGGTTGATAATTGAGATGCTGGGAAAAGGTATCAAGATTATTATTGCTGGAGCAGGAATGGCAGCACATTTGGCTGGAACGGTCGCGGCGCAGACGGTTCTTCCGGTTATTGGAGTTCCGTTGACCTCAGATTCGTCTCCTTTGAACGGACAAGACGCTCTCTTGGCTACTGTTCAAATGCCTCCAGGAATTCCGGTAAACACTATGGCAATTGACGGAGCGGCTAATGCCGGTTGGGCAGCTGCTCAAATGTTGGCTATTTCCGACGAATCGTTGAGAATGAGAATTTCTCAAGAGAGAGAAGAAATGGCAAAGGGTGTTTTTGACGCAGATGAAAGACTCCAACATGAACTAGCCAGCGGCCAAAAGGAGCAATGATGAAAACTATAATAACTACCGATTTTCCCGAGCTCATCCTCAAACATCGGGGAAAAGTCCGGGATATGTATGAAATTCCTGGTTACGATGACATCCTCCTGATGGTGGCGACGGACCGGATCTCGGCCTATGATGTGGTTATGGACGATGCGATTCCGGGAAAAGGAGAAATCCTTACCCAACTTTCCCTCTTCTGGTTCAATCTGCTTGGAGATATCGTAGAAAATCATTTGATTACCGCTGATGTCGAGAAATATCCCGAGATCTGCCGCCCCTATGCTGATGAGCTGCAGGGCAGGTCGATCCTAGTGAAAAAGACCCGGCCGCTCACCATCGAATGCATTGTCCGCGGCTATATCTCCGGCTCGTTCTGGAGTGCTTACCAAGAGGGTACGGTCGTTTGCGGTTTTCAGCTTTCAACCGGTATGAAAGAGTCGGACAAACTTCCGCAGCCGCTGTTTACGCCTTCAACCAAGGCGGAACTCGGAACACACGACGAGAACATCTCGATCGAGACCATGGAAAAGATCGTTGGTACGGAGAAGGCGCGAAAGATTGCGGAAATCTGCATCGCCCTCTATCGAAGGGCCGCCGATTATGCCCTGACCAAAGGGATAATCATCGCCGATACCAAGTTTGAACTGGGCGAATATAACGGCGAACTGATTCTCATTGATGAGGTGCTGACCCCCGACTCTTCACGCTTCTGGCCGGTGGACAAATATGTGCCGGGCCAGTCTCAGCCGAGCTTCGATAAGCAATATCTGCGGGATTATCTGTCCAGCCTCGACTGGGACAAGACTCCTCCGCCTCCGCCATTGCCGGAGGAAATTATTGAAAAAACTCAAATTCGCTATGGCGAAGCACTTAAGCGGCTGGCTGAAAAATCTTTGTAAATGCGAGTACATTTGATCATACTCAGAATAACCCCCCTGGGAATCCATTAGATTTTCAGGGGTGTTTTTTATTATAAATCAAAAAAGTATGAGAGATTTTAAAATAATTTACATAACGCTGTAATTCCTATAAAATTCTGATATGAAACAAAAAACAGCCTTAGATATTCTCAAGCTTGGTCATAATGTTTTTTTGACAGGTCCTGCCGGAAGCGGCAAGACCTATTTGTTAAACCAATATATCGCTTATCTGAAAGAAAAAAACATCGGAGTGGCGATTACCGCTTCTACGGGAATTGCGGCAACTCACATGAACGGACAGACGATCCATAGTTGGTCAGGAATGGGCATCAGCGAGGCGTTAAGCGAAGAAGATATGACAAAACTGACTAAAAAGCACTATCACCGGCAGAAGTTTAAAAAAGCCAAAGTGCTGATAATTGACGAGGTGTCGATGCTCCATGCCCATCAATTGGACCTGGTAAACAATATCTGCAAAAAATTCAAAGATCCCTTCTTGCCATTCGGAGGACTGCAAGTTATCCTTTGCGGAGATTTTTTTCAGTTGCCGCCCGTGGCCAAATACGGAAGGAAACCTGAATATGTCATCCAGTCCAATGCTTGGGAAGAAATGAATCCCAAGATTTGCTATCTAGAAGAACAGCATCGCCAAGAAGACGGACAAATGCTGAGTATTTTGAAAGATATTCGCAGCAGGAGTTGCGACGGAAAGACTTTGGAATTGATTTTATCCAGAGAAAATAAAGCTATAAAAAACAGCATCACTCCAACCAGACTTTTTACGCACAATGCTAATGTAGATGCTATTAATAATTTGGAATTGAGAAAAATAAACGAAGAATCAAAAATATTTGAAATGACAGCCACCGGGATTGATAATCTTATAATCACCCTGAAGAGAGGATGTTTGGCTCCTGAGTCGCTAGCCCTTAAAAAAGGCGCAATAGTGATGTTTGTGAAGAATAATTTCGAGCGAGGCTATGTCAATGGTACGTTGGGAAAAGTTTTGGGGTTTGACGGCATGGGACTTCCCGTAGTCAAAACATTTTCTGGCAAGGAAATTATCGTTATTCCGGAAAAATGGTCTATCGAAGAAGATGATGTCTCGCTGGCTTCGATTACTCAGATGCCGCTTAGGCTGGCTTGGGCCATTACGGTCCACAAAAGCCAAGGAATGACCTTGGATGCGGTGGAGATGGACCTAAGCAAGGCGTTTGAATACGGCATGGGATATGTGGCGCTCTCTCGAGTAAGGACTTTGGAAGGCATAAAGCTTTTGGGCATCAACGAAGCGGCGCTGGAAGTGAATCCGGAAGTGTATGATATGGATAAAGCTTTGGAAGAATTATCCCATGGCAATACTATGGAGATTAGAGAAATGAGCTGGATGGAAAAGAGGGCAAAACAGAAAGAGTTTATAGAAAACATCACCTAATTATATAAAAATGGAATATTAAGAATTGTTATGATAGAATAGAAAAATATGAAAAAGAATAAACAAATAGCGAAAAATAGAAAATGGGATATTTTAGGGATCGGGCATCCTTTGTTCGATATCGGGATAAGCATAAGCGAAGAGGTATTGCGCGAATTGAACTTCAAAAAAGGATCGATGAGCCTTATTACTAATGAGGAAAGTCGCAATATTCTCAAAAAATTATCAGAGATAGACTGGGAACTGACCCCGGGGGGAAGCGCGTGCAACACTCTTTCAGGTGCTAAGCTTTTAGGTAGCCGCGTAGTATTTTTGGGAGTGGTGGGTAAGGATAAATATGGGAATAAATATCATCAGAAAATAGAAGAAGAAGGAATAGTTTCTCATCTTTCCTATCATGATGAGCATTCGACAGGACATTCGATTATTCTATCTACTCCTGATGGAGAAAGGACGATGCTGACTCATTTGGGCGCATCCGTAAAATTTGCCAAAGAACACATCAGAGAAGATGAGATTAGAAACAGTAAGATATTGCATGTGGAGGCCTATCAATTGGAAAACCCTGAAACTCGCCATGTGATTTTGCATGCTATTAAAATTGCTAAAGAAAATTCCACTCTCGTCTCGCTTGATCTTTCGGACTCAGAACTTATCAAGCGAAATAAAATATTTTTTCAAAATATTGTCAAAGAACATATAGATGTGGTTTTTGCTAATGAAGAGGAAGCGGCTGAATTTTCCGGTCAGAAAAGTCCAATAGAAGCTTTGTGCGACATATCCGAAAATTGCCATGTTGCAGTCGTAAAAATGGGAGCGAAAGGAAGCTTGATAAAAAAAGAAGAAAAGATATTTAAGATCAAAGCGCATCCGGTCGAAATGATAAATACCAATGGGGCAGGCGACATGTATGCAGCCGGAATTTTGCACGGGTTAGTAAATGATTTGGATTTGCAGATAGCCGGAGAAACAGCCAGTCACGTTTCAGCCCTAGTTGTTTCCAGTGTTGGAGCGCGTATGGACAAAAAGCATCATAAATTAATTGTTAAGTATAAAAAAATGGAAAACAAGCAGGATTATAAAGTGGCTGACATTAATTTGGCAGAATATGGCCGAAAAGAAATCATTATCGCAGAAAAAGAGATGCCTGGACTTATGGCGCTTCGAAAAAAATTTGGCAAGAAAAAACCCTTGAAGGGCGCAAGAATTTTGGGCAGCCTGCATATGACTATCCAAACAGCTGTTCTTATTGAGACCCTGGTTTCCTTAGGAGCTGAAGTTCGCTGGGTTTCCTGCAATATTTTTTCCACTCAAGACCATGCAGCTGCTGCTATCGCTCAAGCTGGCATCCCGGTTTTTGCTTGGAAAGGCGAGACGTTGGAAGAATATTGGTGGTGTACTGAGCAAGCGTTTAAATTTAAGGGTGGATTGGGACCAAATCTGATCGTGGATGATGGAGGTGACGCTACTTTGATGTTGCATCTCGGAGCAGAGGCGGAAAAAGATCCAAAAATTTTGAAGAAAAGTTATTCTGGAAAAGGCGAGGATGAAAAAGAACTTATGAAAATTATTGCTCGGATGCACGATGAGAATCCAAATTTTTGGAGCAAAATCATCAAAGGAGTGAAAGGGGTTTCCGAAGAAACAACTACGGGGGTGCATAGGCTATATCAAATGTTTGAGCAAAAGAGATTGCTTTTCCCGGCTATCAATGTCAATGATTCTGTGACTAAAAGCAAGTTTGACAATCTTTATGGCTGTCGGGAAAGTTTAGCTGACGGAATTAAACGAGGAACGGATGTGATGGTGGCTGGAAAAGTAGTGGTTGTCTGTGGCTATGGTGATGTTGGAAAAGGTTGCGCCCAAAGCATGAAAGGTCTTGGAGCGCGCGTTATTGTGACAGAAATTGATCCGATCTGCGCATTGCAGGCGGCTATGGAAGGGTTTGAGGTAAAAACAATCGAGGAATCTTTGGGTGAAGCGGATATTTATGTCACTGCCACTGGAAATCAGGATATTGTTACGATTTCTCATATGGAAAAAATGAAAGACGAAGCCATTGTTTGCAATATCGGGCATTTCGATAATGAAATCCAAGTGGAAAAATTGGAAAAATATCCCCGAATTGAAAAAATAAATATCAAACCCCAAGTGGATAAATATGTGTTTTCTGATGGGCATGCGATCGTGCTTCTTTCTCAAGGCCGCTTGGTGAATCTGGGCAATGCCACAGGACATCCGAGTTTTGTTATGAGTACTTCTTTTACTAATCAAGTGCTGGCCCAGCTGGAGTTGTGGGAAAAGAAATATGCAGTGGGCGTATATACTTTGCCGAAGAAATTGGATGAGGAAGTGGCACGATTCCATTTGGAAAAATTAGGCGTGTCTCTAACCAAACTTACCAAAAAACAAGCAGATTATATCGATGTGTCTGTCGAAGGCCCCTACAAACCGGAGCACTATCGCTACTAAAATAAAAAGAAAGATATTAAATGAATTTTTCTAAGCAAAAAAAATAAGGAGACGATTTCGCCTCCTTTCCTTTGAAGTTTTGACTGTTCGATTTTAGCGGTTATTTCTGTTCGGTCGTAAATGTTTGGACGGCATTTACTGGTTCGTCTACTATAGTCCCATACCCCGGAACTAAATTGGTTTTTTCCGATGGTTGAATAGAAAAGTTAGATATTTGTGGTATGATTTATAAAGTATTCGTTAAAATAAAAAATCAATGTCTATCCATCACAACAGCCACCATATGCATCACTTTCTCCAGAACAAAGAAATGAATGAAATGTATATTTCCCATGGCATTTTCAATTTTGCCTTGGGTTTGATTTCAGTCTTCATTCCCATTTATTTTTACAAGCTTGGATATTCCATTTCCATGATTTTATTTTTCTTCCTCCTTAACTCATTGGCTTTTGTTCTTTTTTCCTATGCGGGCGTAAGAGTGGTTTCTAAAATCGGTGTTAAACACTCGATGCTTTTGGCTAGTGCTACTTCCATCATTTTTTTCATAGGAATGCGTTTTATCGATTTTTATCCTATGCTATTTTTTGCTCTTCCGGTGCTTCGAGCTTTCAATATGATTCTATATAATTATAGTTTTCATCTTAATTTTTTCAGGCATTCGGATAAGAAAGATCGGGGAAAAGAAGTCTCGATGATCCAAGCCAGTGCAACATCCGCTAGCATGCTGTCTCCTTTCTTAGGCGGACTGATTCTAAAATTTACCAGTTTTCCAGTTTTGTTTATAATCGGATCCCTGCTTATTTTAGCTGCCATGATCCCGCTCTTTCTTTCCAAAGATTCTTATGAAACTCTTTCTTTCGACAAAAAAGAGCTTTTTGCCGGGATTTTTAAAAGAAAAAACCTGTCTCTCGTGGCTAGTTTTTCCGGTTATGCCATTGAATCGTGGATAGGTTTTATTGTTTGGCCGATATTCTTATACATAACTCTTTTTAATTTTGAATCTGTCGGAGCCGTTACATCGCTGGCAGCTTTTCTTACCTTTGTAATATTTTATTTCATGGGAAAAGCTACTGATAAGAGAGACAAACGCGAGTTGCTTTTTGTCGGAACATTCCTTTATTTTTTTGGGTGGCTGGGCCGGGTTTTTGTGACCGGATTTGGCTCAGCTTTCGTTATTGATTCTTACAAAAGCATAACCCAACAAATCCTTTTCATTCCTTGGTCGGCTTATTCATATGATTTGGCCGCTCAGAGAAATTATTTCAAATTTATCGTGAGAAGAGAGGTGGTTTTCAACCTGGCTCGGATAGTTGCTTTTCCTGCTCTTATCATTATTTTTTATATAAATTTCCATCCTTTTGTTATTTCCTTTTCTATTGCTGCCCTAGCTAGTCTTTTCTATATGACTTTGGGAAGAAAGGCTGCCTAAAGGAAGTTGCAAATTTCAAAACGAGCCTCTTTGAAGGCTTGTTTTTTTGCTGTTACTATGCTAATTTGTAAATAATGTGTTTACAACATATTCTTGTAAATATTTGCCTTTAAAAAAGCCTAAATAAGGCATATAAATATATAATTAAATTAATTTGTATATATTGTTTTGACGATATTTAAGAAGCGATATATATTGATTAACCAGGGCAATGAAAAAGAAAGTTCTATCAAAAAATCTAACCAGCGCTCTTTCACAACTGAACTTCACGCAAAAAGAGATCATGGCTTATGTAGCATTGTTGGAGCAGGGCGCTTCCACGGTTCAAGGCATTTCTAGGAATACCGGAGTTAATCGAGTAAGCATTTATGACGCTTTGGACGAGCTTAAGCAAAAAGGATTGGTTTCCGAGAGCAGGAAAGGCAAGAAAAAATTATTTGTGGCGGAGAATCCGGAGAATTTGCAAAGAATAATATCCCGGAAAAAAGAAGAGGCACGATCGCAAGAGAGGCTTTTGCAAAGCACTGTTCTGCCAATGCTCAAAGCGATCGATATCCGCCAAGAAAACAAGCCCCGAATAAAATTTTTCGAAGGAGAAGAAGGGATCACTAGAGTCTTTGACGAATATATATTAAAAGCGCGAAATGTGATTAATTGCGGATCATATGAGACAGCCATCAAGGTGGTTTCCGAAAAGGATGAATTGCAATATTTTCAAGATATCGGAAAGAGGAAAATATTCTATCGCATGATTCTTGAAGACACTCCCTTGAATCGCAAATTTGCCAAAGCTTCTCGGGGAATCGTGCATACTAAATTCTTGTCTCCGGAAACAAAAATCTCGGGAGACATCATAATTTCCGGCTCGGTGGTGGCTTTGGTTTCTTATGAAAAAAAGAATGCTACTTTGATTGAAGACGAATCGATCGCGCAAGCGATAAAAATGCAGTTGGATTTCATGTGGGAAAGGCTATAAAATTTATCCTAAGGGAGGAAGATCAATGAGAATACCGGGAGACGATGAATTTGCATTTCGTTATAATTATCTGAGAACATATCTGCTGGAATTAGGAAGGGAAATGGAGAGAATAAGAGAGCAGACAATCCAATTTTTGGAGTTGGCTAGAGAATCAGATCTGCCAACAGTGGAAATAAAAGGTTTGAGCGTAAATCTTAGCGACTTGCTTGAGACTTGTAAAGTTATGGTCAAGATGAGTCCGGAAAAAAGATGCTTCCTTGATTATGAGTGGCTGATTGAGGGGAGTAATTATTCCATAAAAGAAACTTTTGCTAGTCTGGAGAAATATCTGAGAAGTGTTCCCTATGCGAAGCTTCCAGAAAAAGATCCGATTATCGAAGCATGGTGGGAAAAGCTGTAAAAAAAAGAAAACGGAGAATCGTCATGACTAAGAAAGCCTATGAAATTTTCATCGTAATGAAAGATGAAGAAGAGATTGCAGATCTGGTGTTGCTGGAAGAAAGTGAAGATATGACCGATGGGAAAATATCTGAATCCCTCTGGGAATGGTATCGAGTGAATTGGCCAGAGAGAGTAGGCGATATCAAATCAATAGCGGGACGTGAAATGGAAACTCTGATTGATTTGAATAAATTCGGCTATAGATATGCTCCTGATTATGGAGAAGGGCATTCGCTTGACAGCCGGGTGGCGGAAGCAATCAGTTTTAATCCTGAAACATGGGAATTGAAATTTGTCGGCACTGTTTTATTGGGAAGGTTTTCTGAGAGAATGATTGCCAGGTAAATGCACCAATGATAAGGCAACTAGAATTTCTAGTAGCCTTATCTTTTATTTTAATAAAAAGAGTGAAGTTTGTTGGAATTATCGAATAAATTTATTTTGAATATTTAAACTTTTATGAAGAAAGATTTGTGGCATGATTGTCTCATATGCCAAAGCAAAAATTGCTGCAAGACCGAAATTACTTTTCCCTTGTTTGCAACGCAAGAAGAGAAAATAAGAAATCCCAAAATCAACACTCGAAAGCCTTGCGCCTATTTGGGGCAAGGAGAATTGTGCGATATCTATGAAAAGCGTCCTTGTGATTGCCGCTTTTATCCTTTTGACATAATTAAGATTCAAGGATCTTTATATTGGGTGACTTGGAACATCCGGTGTGAATTATTGGAGAAAAAATCGTTGGACATAGAGAAATATTTGGCTCATTTGGAAGAGGAAATAATCCCTAATTTTCTTCAACACTTGGATGACTACTCCCAATTTCGCCTAAAAGAGCTGAAGAGAAAGTATCGGTATAAAATATTAAGAAAGGTTAAGTTCCAATGAATGTGCCAATTATTGCTTGAACTTGGCAATTATAATC
>DPJH01000005.1 GCA_003543115.1 Candidatus Moraniibacteriota bacterium | reverse complement strand
TAATGACGTAATAATTATTAACAATAGCCTACTAGGCAAAAATACTGATAATTTATATCATTATTTTTTAAAGCGAAACTTTTATTTCAAGCGGGAATCGAGAAATTCCAGTGTCCTTTGCATTACCAGGTTTTGGGCGCTTGTGAATGTGTGGCTTTCGCCCGGATATTCATAGTAGGTGATAGCCTTGTTTTCTTTTTTCAGCATCTCATCAAGTTCTCTTGACCACTCAACCGGCACTTGGTCATCGGCTGTTCCTTGATGAAGCATGACAGGGGAGCTTACTCTGTAGAAATAGTTTTTAGCTGAAAGTGAGTTCCAGAGTTCCGGATTTTCTTGCGGTTCGCCATATTTTTCAATAAACTCTCGGGCGGTATCCGACCAGTCGGAGCGCACCCATTTGTCAAAATTGACCTTATAATCGGAATTTATGGGAGCTAGAAGGACATAGGCTTTGGCGATGTCCGGCTTTATGACCATGACATTGAGAGCGATCCCTCCTCCCATGGAATGACCGAGCATCCCGATGTTTTCTTTGTCGAACACTTGAAGATCGGATTTTTTGACGGCTTCAATGGCATTGATCACATCTTCGACATATCCGGAACGCGGACGAATTTCATTTTGCGGGTCAAAATCAGACTGGGCGTAGTTGCGGTAATCGCTGTGAAGGACGGCATAGCCGTGGCGAGCGAAAAAATCCTGTTCGCGCTTCAATCCTTGGCCGTTGGTGTAGAACTTGGGATCGATATAGCCATGATTGAGAATTAGAACCGGAAAAGGGCCGGCGCCTTTAGGGATGTTCATTATGCCGGAAATTTTGAACCCTTCGCTCAGATAGGAGATTGAATAGCGGGCATAGGATGCATTATCTTCCAAAACTTTTTCCAACTTCAAATCTGAGCCATGATATTCTTTTTCTGACATAGCTGGAATCGAATCGGGATGTTCCTCAGGCTTTTTCGCATTTTGCACAAGCTCGTTTTGTTCCGGGTATGTTTCTGGCTGAATTTCTGACTGATTTTTTTCAGTGCTTGGCTTAATAAAAAAGAAAAGACCCCAAGCCAAGCCGGAAATTAGAATTATTAAAAGTAGATATTTTATAATTTTCATAAGCAGTGTGATATATTCTACTACAATCACATTTTTCTGTCTATTTCCAGCAATTTAATTATTTTATAGGAGTATGTTAAAATGTCTGTATGAAAAAAATAGGGCTTATTTTTGTTTTATCCTTCCTCTTGAACTTTATTTGGGAGATTTCCCAGGCCTCTTTATTCGCTCCGCATTATGTGGGAATAACCGGACTATTGGTTGTGCATCTTCGGGCCAGTCTGGGAGATATAATCATGATTTCCATCATACTGATGCTGGATATTCTTATTTTTGGCCGTGCTTATGATGAAAAAATTAATGTCCAAAGGATATTTACGATGGCTTTTATCGGTTTTATATTGGCAGTGCTAGTAGAAAAATATGCGCTTGCTGCAGGCAGATGGGCGTATAATCCTTTAATGCCAATTGTTCCTTGGCTGGATGTAGGCTTGACTCCGGCGCTGCAAATGATGTTGACTCCTCCGGCAGTATTTCTTATTTTTACAAGATTAAAAAGAATTTTATAAATAAAACAGGTTCTAAGTTTTGGCACTTTTTTGAATATATGCGCTATATTTGAACAGGATGAATAAATTTTAGACAGTAAAACGTTATAATTTGTAAATATGGATAATAATCAAATTACCGATTGGGAGCTGATACAGCTTTCCAATAGGGATTCCAAGAATTTCAAGTATATTGTTGAGCGGTATCAGGTCCGTATTTTTCGCTATCTGAAAAGAATGGCTTACTTTTCCAACGAAGATATCGAGGATATGGTCCAGGAAGTTTTCATCAAAGTTTATCATAGCATGAATGACTTTGAATCCACGGACAAGTTTTCCAGTTTGATATACCGCATCGCTCACAATCATCTCGTTGACCGCATAAGGAGATCAAATAGCCGTGTTAAAGAAAATTTCTTTGAAGACGAAGATGCGTTGATGCTCGTCAGATCGGAAATAAATTTGGAAGCGGATTTAGCCAGTCAAGAAGCGGTAGAGAAAATAAAATTGGCTATTTCCCGATTGCCTGAGAATTATAGAGAAGCGCTGGTTCTGAAATTTTTGGAAGAAAAGACGATCGAGGAAATCGTGGATATTCTCAGAAAACCGCAAGGCACTGTGGCTACTCTTATCCGAAGAGGGAGGGAAATGCTCAAGAATGAATTATTAAAAGCAGGAATTTTCGCCTGAGGCGGATCAGTCTCTGGCTGAAAAAATTAATTTTATGAAAGATTTATCAAACAAAATTATTCAATCGATTGAAGATCAGGCGGTCAGGCCTGTTCCGCGTTGGCAATATGCGGCCAAAAAAATATTGTTTTGGATCATGTCCGTCTTATTGGTTTTCTTCAGCGCTCTGGCACTGGCACTGGCAGTCTATCTTATCCAAAGCATTGATTGGAGGGTATATGCTATGTTTGGCTATGGAAATATGCTTGTTTTCATCCTGAATGCTTTTCCGTATGCTTTTATTTTTCTGCTGGCCGTATTTTTAATTTCAGCTTATTACTTTTATCGAAAAACTCCCAAAGGGCACAAAATCAATGTTTCGACGTTAGTTTTACTTTTGGTTTTCTCAGGATTAGGTGCGGCTTCTATGCTTCATATATTGGGAATAAATCGTGAAGCTTATTTTCAACTGGCTCGAATGCCCTTTTATCACCAAATGATGTTTACCAAAGAAAGGGAGTGGTCCCATCCTGACAGAGGATTGTTGTGGGGCGAAGTTGTCAGCGTAAGCAGGAATGATTTTTCATTGCGCGATATGAGCGGTAAGAACTGGAAAGTGGCGTATGACAACAGCACTTTTTTTGAAGATAGGATCTATTCGGATCAGGGCCAGAATGTGAAAATCATAGGGCAAAGAAATGGAATAGATAATTTTCAAGCAAAAAAAGTGCAAAAGTGGGATGGCGTCATGAATTGCAATGGGCATCGCAATATGATGCGGGGTGGAAATGCTGGAGGCATGATGGGTCCGAGAGGAATGATGAATTGGAAATAGCCTGACGGATGAATAAACAATTTTTATCCGTGCGTTATACATAGTGCGAGTCGCAAAAAGCAAATCATTAATCCATTAACATTAATTTTATGAACAAGAAAAATTTATTTATCGGTGCTGTTGCTGTTCTGGGGCTGATGGCTGCCGTATTCACAATGAACAATGTTTCGGCCGCTCCAAATGGAGACAACTATGGCTACGGCAATATGGGATCCATGATGGGAAATTTTGACAGCAATGGTTTCCAAAAGATGTCAGAAGCTCACAACCTAATGGCTCAAGGCAAATATAATGAGGCCAGAAACATCATGCAGAATTTTGGGATGGGCAATTGTCCGATGCTAAATGGAAATTTTGGCAACGGGAATAGAAATTAAATCGGAATAATGGGTAATTTTATTAATAAACGCAATTATTAAAGTAAAATTACAAGATAGTCGCCTTTAATTCAGATAAAAAAACATATCATTTTTTCGATGATATGTTTTTTGTTTTTTAATTAGATATATCGGTAAAAATTGTACAGGTTTAATGCTATAATATAAATTAGCGCTAACTGACTGCAAAATTTATATAAAAATAATGAAAAAAAATATCTCCTATCATGCACAGGAATTGGAAGATGTCATTGATAATTTCTCTTCCGATCAGCATGGGCTTTCTTCCAATGAAGCCAGGAAAAGAATTTTGGAAGCTGGGTATAATGAGCTGCCTGATGCTCAGAGGGACGGTTATGCAGCCATTTTTCTTAGTCAATTTAAAAGTCCTCTTATTTATATTCTTGCTATGGCAGGAACAGTCGTGTTTTTCATGGGAGAATTTATGGATGCCTTAGTTATTGCTTTTGTATTGCTTTTCAATGCGACAATCGGAACCGTTCAAGAAGGCAAAGCGCAAAACACCTTTTTAGCGCTTAAAAAATTCATCAAAGGCAGAGCGACTGTTTTGCGGGGTGGCGAAGAAACAATCATATCGGACAGGGAAGTGGTTCCGGGAGATGTCATAGTGCTTCGTGAAGGAGAAAAGGTTCCAGCAGATGCCCGCATTATATTTTCCAACTCATTGAAGGTGAATGAATCTGCGCTTACGGGAGAATCAATGCCCAAGTTCAAGACAACGAAAACTATGGGAAAGACCGATCTTTCTATTATGAATCGAGAGAATATGGCTTATAAAGGCACAGTTGTCATTTCAGGAAATGGAAAGGCAATCGTGGTGGCTACTGGCATGGAAACTTTTTTGGGAACGATTGCGAAAGAAACATTGGAAATTGATTCTCAATTCCCGCTTAAAAACGATATGAAAAAACTTTCACGCCTCATAATTGTCTTCGTAGTTGTTGTTTGCATGATACTTCTTATCTTCGGGCTGTCTGACGGGCATGCATTGAAAGACATCTTCAAGACAATGGTGGCGGTGTCCGTTTCTATTATTCCCGAAGGATTGCCGATTGTTGTGACCTTGGTTTTGGCTGGCGGAGTTTGGAGGATGGGAAAAAGAAATGTCCTTGTTAAAAAGCTTCAAGCCGTAGAGGTTCTTGGAGAAATTAAAGTTCTGGCTGTTGACAAGACAGGTACGGTTACTAAAAATGAATTAGTGGTGGAGGATGTTTATATCGGCGACAAGCTTTTTAAGGTGNNGATATGATCCCACAGGCGAAGTTATGTCCAATGGAAAAACAGTCGATCCTCTCAATCATGCCGAACTTTTGTTGGCCGGCAAGTTAGCCGCTCTTAACAGCAGCGCTAACTTGATTTTTGAAAAACATAAGAAAAAATGGAAAATAGCCGGTGATCCTACTGAGGGAGCAATGCAGGTGTTTTCCAAAAAAATCGGTTTTCACTATGATGACTTGCTTTCCGAAGAGGTTCTTTTGGATGAAATTCCTTTTGATTATGAGCTTAAATTCCATGCTTCTCTTCATAGGCAAAATAAAAAAAATCTTTTGATAGCGACCGGATCACCGGAAGCGATTTTAGATTTATCGGAAACCGAATGGTCTGTTGACGGTTCTGCGAAAATAACGGAGGAAAGAAGGCAAAAAATTCAATCAGTTATGCATTCAATGTTTCGAGACGGCCTTAGAGTTATCGGGTTTTCTTATCGTGAAACTGAAATTCATAGCCTTGACAAGGAGAGGTTGCCTAAGCTTGTTTTCGGAGGATTTTTTGGAATCAAGGATGCGTTGCGCAAAGAAGTAAAGAGTGCTGTTTCGCAGGTGGCTATGTCAGGAATCAAGGTTGTTATGATAACAGGCGATCATGAAATCACTGCCAAGGCAATTGCAAAGGAGGCTGGAATATGGAAGGCAAAGGATGAAATTTTAAGCGGTGAAGAAATAAAAAGAATGAGCGATAAAGAGTTGGCAGGAAAGATAAAAAACGTTTCAGTTTTTGCAAGAATTACTCCTGATCAAAAATTAAGAATAATCAAGGCTTATCAGGAAAATAATATGGCCATAGCCATGACAGGCGACGGAGTCAATGATGCTCTTTCGCTCACAGCGGCGGATATCGGAATAGGTATGGGCAGGATAGGTACGGAAGTTGCCAAGGAGGCTTCGGATGTTATTTTGCTTGATGATAATTTTGCCAATATAACCCATGGGATGGAGGAGGGCCGCAATATTTTTAAAACTATCAAGAAGGTTGTGCTATATCTTTTTTCCACCAGCCTGGGAGAAGTTTTGGTGATTTTGGGAGCGCTTTTCCTCGGTTTCCCTTTGCCGATTTTAGCCGCACAAATATTATGGCTCAATCTGGTGACTGACGGATTTTTAGACATAGCGCTGGCAATGGAATCGGAAGAGTATGGCAAGAATAAGTATTATAAAAAAACTTTTATTGTGGATCAGCTGATGATCAAGCGCATGTTCTTCATGGCTGTTCCAATGGCATTGGGAACCCTATATCTTTTTAGCGAGAGTTATCAAATAAATATTGTAAAGGCTTGGACGATATCTTTGACAACATTGGCGGTTTTCCAGTGGTTTAATGCTTGGAATTGCCGTTCTGAAGAAAAATCTATTTTTATGATGAATCCATTTTCCAATAAATTTTTGGTTGGAGCAACTTTGATTGTGATATCTCTGCAAATGTTGGCTATATATAATCCATTTTTACAAAAGGTTTTGCATACGGTTCCTTTGTCAGGAAAAGAATGGAGGATGATTATTTTAGCGGCGCTTTCGATAATAGTTATTGAGGAAATAAGAAAAATTTTCTGGAAAATAAAAAACAAGAAAGCCTAGATAACTGAGAATAAATCTCAATAATTTTAAGAAAAAATATATCATTTTCATAGATGGTATTTTTTTATTTTGTTATGAAAGATAATTTATCCGGGCATTATTAGCGCGAATGGCTCATTATGACCAGTGTTTTTGATTGATATATAATAATCAATCATTTGTAGTAATAAATATGAAGCGCCGAAGATTTTACAAGATAGGCATTTCTTGTTCAGATGTGTAGGGAGTTAATTTCAAAAAATACGGATAGATTTGTCTGTATTTAAGGCCATAACTCATATGAAAAGCATCAAAGAAATTTTAAATAATAGCACTTCTATCTATCCCAGCATAACCTTCAGGAAATTGGTTTTTTTTCCCGGAGACAAGGTGCCTTTGGTGGTGGATGGAAAAAAATTTGTCCAGTCGCTTAAAAGCGCTTTGGATGCTGATAAAAAAATTATCATTATTTTTCAGAAAAACGGCGATGCAAGCGGCATAGGATTAATTGCGGATGTTTTGCAATCTTGGAGCATTACCAATTTTATAATGGGCTTGTTTGTTGAAGGGCTCAAAAGAGTAAGAATAAGGCGCACTTTTACGGAAGAAGGCGTGCAAAAATCTGAAGTTGAAGAAATAGAAGATAAAAAAGATAAAGACAGAAGCGGACTGGAAGCTCTTTCCAGAGGAATTTACGGACAACTGAAAAAACTCATTCAAGCCAAGGGAATCATTCCCTTGACCTTAGCCGAAGATCTGCAAAAAGAGCATCTTTCTCCGGAGAGAACCAGTGATGTGGTGGCCTCTGTTTTGAAGCTGTCTTTTGAAGAAAGATTGGGGTTTTTGGAAATGCTCAATGTCAGGAAGCGCTTGGAAAAAGTCGGAGAGGAATTGGTAAAGGAAATGCACATTACGGAGACAGAAAAAATGATCCAGGAAAAGATGTTTAAGGAAATGGACAAAGAAAAAAAAGAAATGATTTTGCGGCAGCAGCTTAAGGTGATCGAAAAAGAGTTGGGAATTGATGAAGAAGAAGGTTATGCGGAATTGGAAAGAAAAATAAAAGAAACGAATCTTCCGGAAGAAGTTGAAAAGCGAGTCTCGAAAGAATTATCAAGGTTGCGGACCATGTATTCGAAAAGCGCTGAAGCGCCATACATAAGGACATATATCGATTGGATTTTAGAAATTCCCTGGACTGTGAAAAAAGGAGGGAAAATAGATCTCAAAAAAGCTCTAAAAGTTTTGAACGATGATCATTATGGACTGGATAAGGTGAAAGAAAGGATAATTGAATTTTTAGCGGTGCAAAAATTAACTGAAGAGAAGAGCCGCGGCAACATCCTTTGTTTTGTCGGCCCGCCTGGAACCGGAAAAACTTCCGTAGGAAAATCCATAGCGCGCGCACTCGGCCGCAATTTTGTGAGAATGTCTTTGGGAGGCCTTCGCGATGAAGCTGAAATAAGGGGCCACAGAAGAACTTATGTAGGCGCCTTGCCAGGCCGCATTATTCAAGGAATGAAAAATGCCGGCACAAAAAATCCCGTTTTCATGTTGGATGAAATTGACAAAATGAATTCCAACTTTATGGGTGATCCTGCGGCAGCCCTTTTAGAGGTGCTTGATCCGGAGCAGAACAGCCATTTTGCTGATAACTATATAGAACTTCCCTATGATCTTTCTGAAGCTTTTTTTATCGCTACGGCCAACATTTTAGATACCATAGTTCCCACTCTTCGCGATCGCTTGGAGGTGATTGAGTTTCCTGGCTATACCATAGATGAAAAATTTCATATAGCTAAAAAGTATCTTATTCCGCGCACATTAAAAGAGTACGGACTAAACGAACAAAAATTGGAATTTGAAGATAGCTCCATACATATGATTATCGGAAGATATACGAGGGAAGCCGGAGTGCGGGAGTTGGAAAGAAAAATAAAAGAAGTGGCGCGCAAAATTGCTCGAAAAATTGTCGAAAAAAACGATATTAAAAAATTTACCATAACTTCAACAAATTTGACAAAATTTATCGGAGCGGAAGAATTTGAAATAACTATGAAAGAAGCTAATGATGAAATCGGAGTTTCCACTGCGCTTGCTTGGACGGCTGCCGGTGGAGAAATTATTTTTGTTGAGGCGGTGACAATGCCGGGAAAGGGCAATTTGATATTGACTGGACAATTGGGTTCGATAATGAAAGAGTCGGTTCGGGCCGCACTATCTTATGTGCGTTCCAAGAGCCAAGA
Source organism: Candidatus Moraniibacteriota bacterium (assembly GCA_003543115.1). Lineage (GTDB taxonomy): Bacteria > Patescibacteriota > Minisyncoccia > Moranbacterales > UBA2206 > UBA8518. The sequence goes on along the minus strand of DPJH01000005.1, from coordinate 24,049 downwards.
TTGGCATTTAAATTCATCATTTTATAATAAATCCGATATTCATGTCCATGTTCCGTCCGGATCTGTTCCCAAGGACGGTTCCTCTGCCGGGATTGCTATCGTTGCCGCTCTGGCGTCGATGGCAACCAAGAGAAAAGTGAGAAAAGAGGTGGCTTTAACAGGAGAGGTTACATTGTCAGGAAAAATTCTCAAAATCAGCGGCGTTAAAGAGAAGGTATTGGCGGCTCATCGGGCTGGGGTTGAGATCGTGGTCATGCCCAAAGAAAACGAAAAGAATATTATGGATGTTCCGGAATCTGTCAGAAAAGATCTTAAATTTGAATTTGTCCAGCATATGGATGAGGCGCTAAAAATAGCTCTTTTGTGATAAGAAGCGATTTTTATATCAGACAACCTCTTGGATTTTGCAAATAAAAAAAGCATAAAAGGGGTAAGATTTTTTTGGAAAATTCAGCCGGAGCCATTTAAGGAATTTATTTCCTGCCTGGCGACAACAACGCCAAAAACTTTTTTGGCTCCGTTAGCTTTTAAAATTTTGGCACATTCAAATATGGTAGCGCCAGTTGTAGCCACATCGTCTATAAGAAGGATCGTTTTGTTTTTCAGATCGTTGGAAAGATGGTTTTTATCATTCTTTTTTACATCCAAAGCATCTTCAAGATTAGACAATCTTTGGGAGTATTTCTTTATTTTCATCTGGGGAGAGGTATATTTTTTTCTAAAGAGGATATTTTCACAGACTGGAATTTCAAATCCCGCGGCAATGTTTTTCCCGATATAATCGGCAAGGAGTTGTGACTGGTTGAATCCTCTCCAGCGCAAGCGTCTCGGATGGAGCGGGACAGGAATAATCATGTCGGGCAAAGGAATTTTGGATGACAAAATTATTTTAAGCATAAGATTCCCCAACGGAACATGGAGATCTTCAATGAATTTGTATTTATATAGATGGATCAGCTTGCGAATATAGTCATCCCTATATTTAACGGAGACGAGCAAGGCATCCAGGCGGGAAGATGGCCTGCATTTGGGACAGACAAGTCCGCTTTCAGTGATGCGGTTTTCGCATACTGGGCATTTTTGGAAAGACAATAATTCAATATTTTTTTGGCAATCTGAACAAAACCAAATGTTGTCGCGAGCACAACCGAGGCAATTTATGGGGAAGAGGGTGTCCAGAACAAAGGTTTTTATATTTTCTAAGATGCTCAAATTTTTCAATTTGATAGATAAATTAATGAATTATGCCAGTTTGACTTTTCCATCTTTAATGCTGACATTTATTCTATTGCCAATCACTTTGTCGTAAACAATCATCTCTGCAATAGGATTTTCCAACAATTCTTGGATATTTTTGCGCACTAGCCTGGCTCCCTGATTGAATATCAGGCTTTTTCCAGCTATAAAGAGCATGACTTCTTTTGCAACAGTCACCTTAATTTTTTGTTTTTCGATGCGGCGCACTAATTTGATGGTTTCATTTTGGGTTATTTTTTGGATTTCCTTTTCTCCCAAAGCATTGAAAACTATGATATGATCGAGTCTGTTGAGGAGCTCCGGGCGAATCTTTTTTTCCAACTCAACCAGAGTGTTGCTTTTTATTTCATTAAACTTTTTGTGCATATCAAGTGCTTTATTTTCAGAGCCAAACCCGATTTGAGAGGCGTTGGTGAAATCCGCGGTACCTATATTGGAGGTAAGGATAACTATGGTATTTTTGAAATCAACGCGTGTGCCTTCGGCGTCTGTCAGAACTCCATCTTCTAAGATTTGCAGGAGAATATTGAAGACATCAGGGTGAGCTTTTTCTATTTCATCAAAAAGAATGACTGAATGGGGGTTTCTGCGAACTTTTTCAGTCAATCTTCCGCCTTCTCCATATCCGACATATCCAGCGGGTGAACCTATGAGAGAAGAGACATTGTGCCTTTCCATAAGTTCGCTCATGTCAATGCGTATAAGAGACTGCTTATTGCCGAAAAATTCTTTGGCTAACAGGCTGGCTGAAAGAGTTTTCCCCACTCCTGTCGGTCCAAGAAAAAGGAAAGAGCCTAGAGGGCGATCAGGGTCGCTTATGCCTGACTGGGAACGGAGCAAAACATAATTGATTTTTTCTATAATTTCTTTTTGTCCGATAATCTGCTTTTCAAGAATTTTCTGGATGTTTTTTATTTTCTTGTTTTTTTCTTGAGTAATCTTTTCCAACGGGATTTTGGCCATTTGAGAAACAGTTTCCATGATGTCTTGAGAGTTGATATGGATGGGATTTTCTTTCTTTTTTGCAAAATGCTTTTCCTGGATAGTTTTGATCTGGGTTTCAATTTCTTTTTCTTTTTCTCTCAGAAAGATAGCTTGGGCATAATCTTCCTCCGTTACCATTTTTTCTTTTTTCTCAAGAAGAGAGAGCTTTTCATTCTCTAGTGTTGCGATTTCACGCAAAAAGTCAGAGGCTCTGTGTTTCGATCGTGCATGGGATGCGGTTTCATCGATCACGTCAATCACTTTATCGGGAAGAAACCGGTTTTGGATATAGCGTACGCTAAGCTCTATGGCGCTTCCTATGGCTTTGTCAGAAATAACTACATCATGGAAATTTTCATAATTTTTCCTAATGCCGAAAAGAATTTTTTTGGTTTCTTGTTCGTTCGGCTCTTCAATCTGGATGGATTGGAACCTTCGTTCCAGCGCCATGTCTTTTTCTATGTATTTTTTATATTCAGAAAAGGTGGTTGCTCCGATAATTTGAACTTCTCCTCTGGCGAGAGCCGGTTTTATGATATTTGCCAAATCCAAGCCTCCGGGAATATTCCCGGCTCCTACTATGGTATGGATTTCATCAATGAAAAGTATGATGTTTTTACTGCGAGCAGCTTCTTTGATGATTTCTTTGAGCCTGTTTTCAAATTCTCCGCGAAAACCGGTGCCCGCAATAAGCTGGGCCACATCTAATCCCATTATTTTTTTGCGGTAAAGGCAATGGGGGACTGAAGAGGAATTGACGAGCTGGGCAAGGCCTGAGATGAGAGCTGTTTTTCCTACGCCCGGTTCCCCCATAAGAAGAGGGTTGTTTTTATTTTTTCTTCCCAGTATGTTTATTATTCTGGAAATTTCTTTTTCTCTTCCGATGATAATTTCTCCCTTCTCTTTCGCTTCCTTATTTATGTTTCGACAGAACTTATCTATAAAGGGAGTAGGGGAGATTTTTTTTTGGGATTTTTTTCCCACAATAATTTCTGGCACTTCAAAAATCTGAGGAATGTTGGAAAATTGGCTGGGATCAAAAAAAGAATTGACAGATTTGGCTAGGTTTTCCAAACTAACGTCAGAAATGATTCGTGCAATTTCTTTGGATTGCGATTGGATTATGGCATAAATCAAATGTTCTGTGCCTACATAAGAATAACTGAACTTTTTAGCTATAGAATAGGCTCGAGTAACGATATTTTTTATGGTATTTTCAGATGGAGCGTTTTTTGGATTAAAATTCATTTTTGCGAGTGCTGACGATAGGCTTTTTTCTTTGATTCCAATGTCTTTTAGGATGTTGCTTCCCAAGCTTCCTCCTTCCAAATAGATAGCATAAAGAAGGTGAAGAGCGCCGATATCGGAGTGGCGGAATTTTTTAGCAAGCCTATCGGCTTCTAGAAGAGATTTTTTAGCGTGATTGGTCAGCTTCTCGCTAGCTGATTTTTGTAATTGTGAATAAGTGGAATTTCTCATATTTTTTAGCAAATATTTATCTATACCAGTTTATTTTTAAAATAGAGTTATGTCAAACTTAAGCAACGTTTTTTATGGGTGTGGATAAGTATTCCAAACCGAGTATCATATTTTTAAAAATATGGTATAATAATATTAAAAGAGATTATATTTTAAAAAATTAAAATAAAAATAAGAAAATGTTTGGATTTGGAGATAAGCGATATATCGGAATTGATGTTGGAACATCGAGCGTTAAAATTATTGAGTTGAAAGTGAGCGGAAATAAGCCCGTGCTGACTAATTATGCTTGGATTCCGATTGATACTTCAATAGAGGAAAAAGATATAAAATCATCTTATTTCGAATTGGCTCTGCCGGAACATATAAAGAGAATGATCAAAGAGTCCCGCATTTCTTCTCGGGAAGCTATTTTTTCCATCCCGGCTTTTGGCGGACTTATAACTTTAATTGAATTTCCTAGTATTGAAAAAAACGAGCTTGACCAGGCTATTGCATTTGAAGCGAGAAAATATATACCCATGTCATTGGATGACGTTATTTTAAGCTGGGAAGTGGTGAAAAAGAATTCGTCCAAAAGAATGATTGTTAAGAAAAATAGCCTCCATGATCATGATCAGGAGGCGGAGAATAATCAGGACAACGGAGATAAGATGGAGGTTCTTTTGGTAGCCGCTCCAAAGAAAAAAGTTGCTAAATATGAAAAATTAGCCAAAGATGCTAATTTGAAAATCAAATCGATAGAAATTGAAAGCTTCTCTTTGGTGAGATCGCTTATCGGAAACGACCAAGGCAATTTTGTCATCGTGGATATCGGATCAAGAGTGTGTAATATTATTTTGGTAGAAAAAGGCATAATCAAAGTAAACAGAAATATGGACGCAGGAGGAAGGGATATTACAAAAATAATAGCCAGGAGCATGAATGTTGATAACGAAAGAGCGGAGAAACTGAAGAATGCAGAGAATAATTTCTTATCAGAAGAATCTCATATAAAGTTTCCTGTGATTGATTTGATTTTAGGAGAAGTCTCCAGGGTGATTAAGACTTATTATAAAGACAGCAAGGAAGATCTGCTGGATGGCGTAATTCTTTCCGGCGGAACGGCTGGATTTAGCGGATTGGTGGAATATTTTTCCAAGACGCTCAACATAAGAACGATCATCGGCAATCCTCTCGGGAGGGTAGAATATGACAAGAGATTGGAATCAAGGATAAATGAATTGGGCAATCGATTTTCCATATCCATCGGATTGGCTCTCAGCGGTTTTGATGAATCAACCAAGAAATAAAAATGTAAATAATTAAAATTAAAATAATTATGGCTAATATAAATCTATCAACAAGGCAGGCCGGCAGCGGCATGCAAAAAAGACATTTGTCTAGCAGCGGAACCTTAATTGGCGGCGTATTGCTGATCATAGCTATTATTTCTGTCGTGGTGCTGTCTTTCTGGGAAAAGAAATTGAAAAGCAATGTTGCCATAGCGGAAAGCAGCTATGAGCAAAAATATGCAAACCTAACTCAGGGCAGGAACAGGGATGTGATTGACTTTCAAAGCAGGATATTTGCTCTCAACAATTTGGCAAGACAAAGAAATTCGGTAACTGATAATTTGCAAAATATAGAAAAATATCTTGTCCCGGGAGTATACGTTTCTTCATATAAATATGACAAAAACAATAAAATAATACAATTGCGGTGCGTAGGTGAAAATCATGATATCATTGCCAAGCAAATAGCGAGCTTTAAGAATGTGGAATATTTTTCCAATGTAAATCTAATCAGTACAAAAGTTAATGTTGGCGGAGGATTTGAATTTTTAATTGAAATTGTAAATAAATAATTTGTTTAAAATACTCGACTGCGAGTTAATAAAAATATGAAATTAAAAATATTGGTTTTCCCTTTGATAGTCGTAATCCTTTTGTACTTGATTATTTGGGTGATCGTTCCTAAATATTCAGGCGAGGGAGGGATCTTGGATACGAAAGATAAGCTATTCAGAACGAATGAAAAATTGAAAGGGGTTATGATGAAAGAGGAAAACGCCGCTAGCTTAGTGCAAGATCTGAATAACAATTCAGAAGAGCAAAACATTCTGCTTAGATACTTGCCAGAAAAAAAACAAGATGAAGATGTCATGGCTAGCATCAATTCCATAGCTGCGGGAAGCGGAACCATGATCGAGGGTGTCAGAATGGAAGAACTGGATACTGTTGATGATTCTCAGATCATGTATGATAAATACGGGAATGAGCTGCCTAAAATTCAGGATCCGATAAAGAATTTTTTGGTAGAGATTTCGCTTAAAGGCGGCTATAGCAACATCAGGCAGTTTATCTTCTCTTTAGCTTCCATCAACAGGCTGAATGAAATGGTTGGATTGGGAATAGAAAGCAATGCCAGCGAACCGGGAATTTTAAACGCTAAACTAAGGGTTAGATTCAGTTATTTTGAAAAAGCCAAGGAGATTGTGGAAGTGAGGGATGATTTTTTCGAAAAGGGGAAATTTGATATGAGCGTGGCTGATGATATTAGAAAAAATGCGACTCTTGGCATTCCAACAATTGATGTAGGAGCTGTTGGAAGGGAGAATTTATTTGCTTTATAAATTAGAAAAACAGAAATAACAAATGGATAAGGCGAATAGCAAACAAAACAGCATAGATGATTCTAAAAATGAAATTTCAACCAGAGCCAAAGAGTTGGGCATTGATTTTCTAGAAAAATCTCCGAAAGAAATTTCCGGCGAATCTATTGGCATAATTTCGGAAGAAGTGGCCAAGAGGAACAAAATGATCACCTTTGACAGTGATAAGGAAAAGATCAAAGTGGCTATCATTGATCCGCAAGACATTGAAGCTCTCAATACGCTGCGTTTTATCAGCGAGAAAGATGAGAGGGAGATTGTCCTATATCTCGTATCCGAAGAAGTTTTTGGAGAAATGTTGAATTTTTACAGCCGCCCGAGCGAGATTGTAAATAAAGCCGTAAAGTCATTTACTCAAGATATTAAAACTAATGTGACTGGCGCTGTATTGGAGAACGGAAATGATATGAACAGCAGGGAAGAGCGCATTAAAGATGCTCCGGTTTCCAAATTGGTCCAGGTAATCGTAAGCCATGCCATAGATGGGCATGCTAGCGATATCCATATCGAACCCATGGAAGGGGATTTTAGGGTGAGATTTCGAGTGGATGGAGTGCTGCACATGAGCCTGACCATTCCCAAAGAGATTGGTCCGGTGGTAGTTTCAAGGATAAAAATCCTTTCCAATCTGAAGATTGATGAAAAAAGAAAACCTCAAGACGGTCGTTTCAGAATAATGCATAATGGCAATCCAATAGATTTTCGCGTTTCAACATTGCCGGTTATCAATGGAGAGAAATTAGTAATGAGAATTCTAGACAAAGATAAGGGAGTGGGGGATGTAGAATCGATGGGGCTTATGGGGTCAGCCTTTTCCTATGTAAAAGAGGCTTTGCAAGAAACTTACGGAATGATTCTTATGACTGGTCCGACTGGTTCGGGAAAATCAACCACGCTTTACGGTTTGCTTAAAATTTTGAATAATGACGAGAGAAACATCATCACTCTGGAAGATCCGATAGAATATAACATCGAGGGTCTCAATCAGAGCCAGATAAAACCGGAAATAGGCTATACTTTCGCTTCAGGCCTTCGAACTATTCTGCGCCAGGATCCAAATGTTATTATGGTAGGAGAGATCCGAGATTCAGAGACGGCGGAATTGGCCGTGCATGCCGCTTTGACAGGACATTTGATGTTCTCTACTTTGCATACCAATACGGCTATAGGCAGCATACCAAGGCTTATGGATATGGGGATTGAACCGTTTCTTTTGTCTTCTTCATTGCGTCTAGTGATGGCTCAGCGCTTAGTGCGCAGAATTTGTGAAAAATGCAAGCAAGAAGTAAAAATTTCATCGGTAGTTCAGGAAAAAATATTGGATGAGATACGCAATGTTCCCAGCGATGAGTTAAAAAAATATGATATAGACCTGTCGAAAGATATTATTTTTTTCAAAGGAAAAGGATGTGATGCATGCAATGGAAAAGGATTGAGCGGAAGATTGGCAATTTTTGAAGTAGTGAAAGTGACGGATAAGATGAAAAATATTATCATTGAGAATAAAGGGAATGAAAGCTTGATCACTGAAGAGAGGAATAGGCTGGGCATGCTGACCATCAGGCAAGACGGGATACTCAAGCTTCTGAGGGGCATGACTACCATGGAAGAGATTGAAAGAGTGACGGATAGTGGTATAATTGAATAAGTAATAATTTTTTAGAAAAATATGGAAAAACAAACTATTATGGTAATTGAAGATGACGCGTTTGTAATGGATATTTACCAAACAAAACTATCTTTAGAAGGATTCGATGTGGTCGGAGCGGAAAATGGAATGGAAGCGCTTAAGAAGTTGGAAAGCGGAGAATGCATACCCAATCTTATTTTGCTGGATATCCTGATGCCCTATGTAAATGGGTTGGAAGTTCTCGAGAAAATAAAAAAAGACGAAAAATTGAATAAGATTCCTGTAATACTTCTTACTAATCTCAGCCAAAAAGAAGAAATCAGCCAAGGTATCGGGTTAGGAGCTAATGATTATCTGATCAAATCGCACTTTACCCCTTCTGAAGTTTTAGAAAAAATCAGGTCATTTCTGCCTAAAAATGAGGAATAGTTTTTGCCTCAAAAATAAAAAATAAAAAATAAAAAATTATGGGAACATTACATACTGAGCAGAGAGTGAAAAACTTGATGAGGTTGGTAGCTCAGCAAGGAGCTTCAGACCTTCATCTGGTTGTGGGCAGATATCCGACTCTGCGCGTAGAAGGAAGGCTTTTTCCTTTGACGCAAGACAAGATTCTTACTCCGGCTGATATGCAAGCCATGGGAGATGTGATCATGGGGGAGGAAAATAAGAAAAAATTTTTAGATCAAGGCCAGATTGATCTCTCATATAACTTTGAAGATAAGGCACGTTTCCGCGTAAACGTTTTTTTTCAGCAAGGTTATGTCAGTGTCGCGATGAGGCTCATTCCCAGGGAAATCAGGAGATTGGATGAATTGAGCATGCCGGAAATTATCTATGACTTTATTAAATTCACCCAAGGCCTTGTTCTGGTAGTCGGTCCTGTCGGGCATGGAAAATCCACCACCTTAGCCGCTCTTATCCAGGAAATAAACCATACCCAAGAAAAGCATATTGTGACTATCGAAGATCCCATTGAATATGTGTACGAGCAGGACAAGAGCATTATCAATCAAAGAGAAGTATATCAAGATTCCAAGAGTTTCCAAACAGCTTTGAAATCGGTTCTGCGTGAAGATGCTAACGTCGTTTTGGTAGGCGAGCTTCGGGATCTGGAAAGCATCAGCATAGCTATGACTGCCGCTGAGACAGGACATCTGATTTTTGCCACTTTGCATACTAATGATTCTTCTCAGACGATCGATAGAATTATCGATGTTTTTCCGGCCCATCAGCAAAATCAAGTGAGATCGCAGCTAGCGAACACTTTATTAGGAGTAGTTTCCCAGAGGCTTGTTCCGAAAATTGACGGCGGAAGAGTTCCGGCAGTGGAAATCATGATGAAGAACCATGCCATAGAAAATTTGATCCGTGAAGATAAGTCATATCAGATAGACAATATAATCGAAACCAGCTCTGATCAAGGAATGGTGACAATGGATCGTTCCCTTTCTGATTTGGTGAGAAGGGGAGTTATTTCTATCGATACGGCGCTGTCGTATGCTAAAGAGCCGAGCAGCTTCCAAACTCTTTTGCGCTAAGCTTTTTGGAATATACTTTTATCAAAAAATAATGTATAATAAAAACGTGGATTATTGAAAAGGCGGATGCGCCAATAATCAACTTTCAAAAGTTAAAATAAAAAAATGAAATTTGTTTTCAGGGCTAAAAATAAAAACGGAGAAATAAAAGAAGGCGTGATAGATGCCATCAATACGGAAGTCGCTGTGGATTTATTGCAGAAGAACGATTTATTTCCCCTTTCTATAAAAACAGAAAGAGAAACAGATTCTTTGGAAAAAGCTTTTTTGCAATATTTTGACCGGGTAGATTCAAAGGAATTGATGATCTTTTTCAGGCAGCTTTCAATTTTGATAGAAGCCAAGGTCCCTATCATAGCAGCTCTCACCGCTATCAAGGACCAGGTAGAAAACAAATATTTTCAAAAAATAATCGATGAAATGGTCGGAGACATTCAAGACGGAATGGCTCTTTCTGATGCCTTGGCAAAACATAAGAATGTTTTTTCCAACCTATCCATCAATATCGTGAAAGCGGGCGAGCTTTCCGGAAATCTCAAAAGGTCCGTAGAATATATCGCTGACAATATCGAAAGCAATTACGAACTGACATCGAAGGTGAAATCAGCCATGATGTATCCGATGGTGGTTCTGATCGTTTTTTTTGTTATCGCTTTTTTGATAATGACTCTTGTTCTGCCTAAATTGACCGGCATGATAAAAGGCTTGGGCGATAATGTGCAGCTGCCGATATATACAAGGATAGTTATCGGCATCAGCGATTTTATGCACCAATATTGGTGGGCGGTAGGTTTTGTCATTATCAGCTTTATAATAGGAATTTTATATTACATCAATACTGAGGACGGATCCAAAGAATGGGATCAGATGAAGATAAAGTTGCCTATTTTCGGCCGTATTTATAAATATCTTTATGTTTCCCGTTTTGCTGACAATTTGGCCGTGCTTTTGACCGGAGGAATTCCTATCATTCAGTCCCTTAATATCGTGAGCTCGGTGGTGGACAATGTAGTATATGAAGACATTTTTCTGAAAGCGGCGGATGAAGTCAGGGTGGGTGGGACTATGAGCGTCGTTTTGCAAAAATATCCTGAACAAATTCCTTCCATTGTTTCGCAAATGGTGAGAGTGGGAGAGGAATCGGGCCAGATCGATTTGGTGCTGCAGCATATTGCCAGGTTCTACACCAAGGAAGCTTTGGATATGGCGAAAAACCTGTCTACTTTGATAGAGCCCTTGCTGATGGTGGTGATTGGAGTGGCGGTGGGATGCCTATCTTTCGCTGTCATTATGCCGATCTATAATATTGCCGGCCAACTATAATTTTATATAAAAAAATGAAAATTAAAAATAAATATGGATTTACATTGGTTGAACTTTTGATTGTCATATCGATCATCGGCATTCTCGCTTCCATTGTCTTGACCAGTCTTGGTTCAGCTCGGGAAAAAGCCAACCGGGCTTCGGCTGTTTCCACATTGTCAAGTATCATGTCTGAGATGTCCATGTGCGCGATCGATGGAGGAGGGACAAGCGGATTTGTGGTGGGGGATACGATTTGTACGGATGGGTCGGCTTCTCCGGGAGTAGCGGTTTCAGGGCATAATGCTGTATGGCCTGACATCACAGCAAAAACAGGCTGGAATATAATCGCTCCTGCAGTAGGAGCCATAGATGATTCATATGTTTATGGAGCGACAAAAAGCGGGCAGACTTCCATAAATTGTTTAGTGTCAGGCAATTCCTGTCAATAATGAGATAGGAGGAATTTTATATGGAACTAAAATTTTTTTAAATATGATTTTAGTAAAAAAACTAGAAAGGCAGGTGAATATATGAAAAACAAATTGAAAGGTTTTACCTTGATCGAGCTTTTGATCGTAATTGCGATCATCGGTATTTTGGCTTCTATCGTTTTGGTGAGCTTGAACTCAGCCAGAACCAAAGCTAATGTGGCGGCTTATAAGGCTGAAACATCAGGAGCTGTGCCAGGATTGATCTTGGCTTGTGATACTGCTGTTCTTACAGCTGCAACATTGCCATGGACAGTTGCTACTCCTAATATGACTGTAGGAACTATTACTGTCGGTGATGACGCTACTGAATGTGGTACTGGCGGAGCTGGAACATTTACTGTAACTGTTAATCCTATAAAAGCAGATGTTGTTACTGCTTGTGGAATGGCTACTATGACACAAAACGGAGTAGCATACACAGTAGCTGGATGCTAGTTATTTAGAATTTTTTTATTTGCCAATTTAAGTGCCTAGGCGAAATTGGCAAATAGATAAAGTTTTCAATGCGAGTGAAGATTATACGGCATTATAATTTATCAAAAAAATGATATTAGCGATTTTTTTTATTTTAGGTTTAGCGATAGGAAGCTTCTTGAATGTGGCGGTCTATCGCTTGCGCATGGCTGAGACTCTGGTGATGGACCGATCCCATTGCCCGCACTGCAAAGAAACGATAGTTTGGTATGATAACATTCCGGTAATCAGTTTCATTCTTTTGAAATTCCGCTGCAGGAATTGCCATGAGAAAATTTCTTGGCAGTATCCGTTGGTAGAAATTGCGGCTGGAATCCTTTTTGCTTTGGTAGGATATTATTTTTTCCAGATAGATGATATGTTTTCTTGGATAGCGAGCGGATATTATCTGGCGATAATTTCCATTTTGCTGGTTATTTTGGTGTATGATTTTTTGTATATGGAGATTCCCAGCATTGTTTTGGCGCTAGGAATTTTTATTTCTATTGTTTTTAATTTGTTTGCGGATGGCGGAAGAGAAATTTTTTCCGGAATGCAAGCATATGATTTTTCCACTTACTCCGGGGTTCTGGCGGCCGTAGTGTCCTTTTCTTTTTTCTTTCTGATGGTGGCGGTGAGCAAAGAAAAGTGGATGGGGATGGGGGATGCGTATCTGGTTATTTTTTTGGGTCTTATTGTAGGATGGCCGAACATTCTTTTGGCTCTTCTCCTGTCATTTTCTCTAGGAGCTTTCGCGGGAATCCTCTTGGTTTTGAGCAAGAAAAAAGAAATGGGCAGCCAATTGCCTTTTGCTCCATTTTTGGTTTTGGGGACCATGCTGGCAATTTTTTGGTATAAGCCGATTGTTGATTGGTATTTTGGTTTATTTATATTTTAATTTATTAAAAATGACTGATTATTCTAAAAAAGAAAAATATATGTTTTCCCCTAAGAAAGGATTTACCTTGATAGAGCTGCTGGTAGTCATTTCCATTATGAGCATTATGGCTTCAGTGGGATTTATGTCATATCAATATTCCAAGCGGGATGCGGCGCTTAGGGCGGCACAAAGAGAGGTGGCAACGGTTATAAGGCTGGCACAAAGCTATGCTACTCAAGGAAAAACCCAGGGATCTGTGGGCAGCGAATTTACGCCCTGCGGCTATGGTTTTGAATTTACCGCTAATAATAGATACAGGATTTTTTATGTCAGGGCTGCATCCGGCGGAAGCTGCAAGGATGATACATATTCATCTGGCAGTACAAAATATGAGGTAAGTGAATTTTCATTGGAGGATTATGTGACCACCACTAGCAGCATGAATAGTACTGTCATGTATTTTAGAATTCCTTTCGGAGTCATTCAAGGCAATAATGGAATCTCGTTTTCAGGAACAACAATCACTTTGAGCCATCCCACTGATGCGGACGACACCATCTCGGTCCAGGTGGGCTCCAATGGAAAAGTCGCAGAAGCCAACTAATTTTTTTCAGGAGCGGATATAAGAATATACAAATATGCCATACAAGGAAAAATCTACAAATAAAAAAGGATTCTCTCTTATCGAGGTGCTTTTTTCTTTGGGAATGTTCGTTTTGGGAATATTCGGAGTGGTGAGCCTTATGTATGGAGAAATGACAAAATCGATGGATAGAAGAAACGAGGCCATTGCCGGGGCTCTGGCTCAGGAGGGAATTGAGATGGTGAGAAATATCAGGGATAATAATTGGCAGATCAGCGGGAGGGACGCTTTTGAGAACATCGGCAACAAGACAAATGGAATCATAGATTGCGATAATAATGACGCGGTAAACGATGTCGGTATTTCAGGATATAGCTTATATTTCAAAAATGGAAAATATGTCCATGACAGTTCCGGAAATGCAACGCATTTTAGCCGAAGAATAAAAGTTGAAGGCGACAGCGACAGGAAAGTGATAACCAGTGTCACAACTTGGGGAGGAAACACTCCGCCGGATGATCCGAACGGAAGCAATTGTGATTTTTCCAAAAAATGTTTTTTCATAGAGGCTACTTTGGATGGAGAATGGGGAAAAGAAGATTAGTTTAGAAAAATTTTTGATAAAAATAAGATGTTGATGGAAAAAGAAAAACAACTAAAAAAATTAAAGGGATTTTCTCTTGTTGAATCGCTCATTGCAACATTTATTTTTGTAATGGTGGTGATAATGATAATGGAGACATTTTTCAGCGTGATTGATTCAAGAAGGAGAGTGAGGGCGGTGCAGCAAGATATTGAAGATGCCCGGTATGCTATGGAGGTCATGGCCAAGACATTGCGCATGAGTTCGGTTTTTTCTTCGGATGGTTCCAATCTGGGAAATATCCATTTCTATGACTATTCCCAGGAAAAATGTTTTCAGTACGTGTTGGACAATACGAGCCACACCATAAAAGTGCAGGAAAATACTTCAGGGGTGACAAAAGACGCTTATGGATTTGTAACCGGCTGTACGAATTCTTGGGGAAGCGGAGGAGTCAGCATGACAAATGGAACAGTAAATGAACTATATTTCACTGTAGAAAAATCAAGCAAGGGTTCTCCTAAAAAACTCGGACACGTCACTATTTCCATGAAAGTCTGCTATGAAAATGATTGTACGAACAATGATTCTGCAATAATACAGACCAGCGTTTCTCTGCGTGATTACGGTTATATTAAAAACTAAAAAAATGATAAGAATAAAAAACTATAAAGCTTCAGCCATAGTTTCCACTATTATAATTCTCTCGGTTGTCTTGACGACTGTTTTGAGCTTGATTCTTGTCTCTAATATCGGAAGAAACGTATCTTCCAGCTCCAATGAATCATTAGTAGCCTATCAAAGAGCGGATATGGGAGTGGAAAAGACATTGGCAGCTATTGTGAAGGGATATTCAGCGCCCAATAATTTGTCCACCCCGGTTACAAGCGGCAGCTGGGATGATGTGGGCGTGTGCGATGCGTCATCGGGAAAAATAAAAAAAGATAATCTATATACTATTCAACTGATGAAAAGAATAAATCCCGTTACTTCTCCTGATCTGGAGAACGTTGCTTGCAATAAGGCAGGGTTGAAATTTTCTGAAATTATTCTTGTTAAGGCCGTGGGCATTGTTCCTGGAAAAACTCAACGAGCCATCAGTGCGGTTGTGCCTGTGCCGGTTGCTCCATAGCTTTGTTATTTTTAGAGAATAGTTGTATAATAGACGAAGAGAAAATATGTTAAAAAATAAATTTCCTTTCAAAGGAAAAATAGAAAGGCGGGTGAATATATGAAAAACAAATTGAAGGGTTTTACATTGATCGAACTTTTGATCGTTATTGCGATTATCGGTATTTTGGCTTCAGCTATTCTGGTCGGACTAAGCGGATCCAGAACAAGAGCAAAGGATTCAGCTGCATTGTCATCCATCACATCTTCAGTCGGAGCTGTTCTATTGTGCATGGACAAAGCAGGAACCCCGTCTTTTAGCAGTACGGCTGATGTTACCAGTGCTGTCGCTATATGCACAGGAAGTGATAATTGGCCAATCTTAACTGAAAATAACTGGAGGTGGACAAATAGGACCTATACTCCTCAAACTGGAGCATACACGCTTACAGCAGAAGATAGAGATGACGGTACGAAAACAATCACTTGCAGCAATGGCAGCAATGGCAGATGCGTAAAAGAAGGTTTCTAGTGTTTTTATCGGCTTTACTGATTTGTTTAAGCGTGATTCAAGCAAAAAACAGGATGCAAACCCTGTTTTTTGTTTGTGTGATATAATGGATATATGGATAAATATCAAGCGGAAAATCGAATAAGAAAGCTTTCTGGAGAAATCAACAAATTGCGCTATCAATATCACGTCTTGGATGCTCCTGAAGTGACGGATGAAGTGTATAGTTCCCTTATGGACGAGCTGAAAAGTCTGGAAGAAAAGTTCCCGGAACTGCAATTTGGCGATTCGCCAACTCAAAGAATCGGAGGCAAGCCTTTGGAAAAATTCCAGAAAGTGGTGCACGCAGTGAGACAGTGGTCTTTTTCTGATATCTTTTCTTTTTCCGATCTTCAAAAATGGGAAGAGAGAACGTTACGTCTGATTTCAAAATCCAAAATCCAAATTTCAAATGAATCTCAAAACTCAAAGTTAAAAACCTTGCCTACCGGCGGCGGGCAGGCTAAAAACCATAAACTATCAACCACAAACCTCGATTATGTTGCCGAAATCAAAATCGATGGTTTGAAAATTATTTTGACATATAAGGACGGTTTCTTTATCCAAGGAGCGACGCGAGGGGACGGTTTGATCGGGGAAGACGTGACTGAGAATTTAAAGACTATTCAAAGTTTGCCTCTCCGATTGAATTATCCGGTATCAGGAGTTTTTGTGGGAGAATGTTTCTTGGGGAAATCAGAACTCTCTAGAATCAATGCTGATAGGGAAAAAAGAGGGGAAGCGCTTTTCGCCAATTCCAGAAATGCTGCTGCCGGATCAATCAGGCAATTGGATCCGAAAATTGCCGCTTCCAGAAAACTGGATTGTTTCATTTATGATATAGATCAATTGGAAATCCAAAATCCAAAATCCAAAATCCAAAATAAATCTCAAATTTCAAATTCAAATATTCAAAACAACTTTCTGCAAACCGCTTTGAAGTTTCCGCAGACACAAATTGAGGAACTGGCACTTCTGAAAAAACTTGGCTTCAAGGTTAATTCGGAAACCAAGCTGTGCAAAAGCGTTGAAGAGGTGGAAGAATTCTATCAGAGCTGGATACATGAAAAAGATAGCGAAGATTACGGAATAGATGGAGTGGTACTGAAGATAAATTCTATATCCATGCAAAATATGCTGGGCTATACAGGGAAAAGTCCTCGTTGGGGAGTGGCTTATAAGTTTCCAGCCGAAAAAGTGACCACGGTAGTCGAGGATGTTTCTGTCCAAGTCGGAAGAACCGGAGCGTTGACGCCTTTGGCGCATTTGCGTCCGGTCTCAGTTGCCGGCTCTACAGTAAGCCGAGCGACACTTCACAATGAAGATGAAATCAAACGTTTGGATCTGCGCATTGGAGACACAGTGGTGATTCACAAAGCCGGAGATATTATTCCTGAGATTGTGGAAGTGCTTCCAGGACTTCGAACAGGCAAGGAAAAGAAATTTCAGATGCCTAAAACTTGCCCTATTTGCGGAGGACCGGTCAAGAGAGAAGTGATCATCAAACCTAAGAAAGAAGAAGATGGGAATGGGCAAGAGAGCGCTGCCACCTATTGTATAAATCCTAGCTGTTTTGCAGTGGAAAAAGAAAAATTGATCCATTTTGTTTCCAAAAAAGGTTTCAATATCGATGGGATGGGGGAAAAAATCGTGGAACACCTTTTGAGTGAGAATTTGATTTCCAATATGGCTGAAATTTTTGAACTCAAAGTCGGTGATCTGGAACCGTTGGAGCGATTTGCAGAAAAATCAGCCGCCAATCTTATTGAATCTATTGAAAAAAGCAAAGCGATAAAATTTGAAAAATTTTTATTCGCCTTGGGAATTCGCCATGTAGGGGAGGAAACAGCCCTGCTGATATCAAAAGATATCAACGCTCAAATCCAAAATCTAAAAGACGTCATTGAATATTTTCCCAAAATTACTGTTGATGATTGGAGAAATATCAAGGGCATCGGAGAGAAATCGGCGCAAAGTCTTGTAAATTGGTTTTCACACGATAACAACCTTGAGCAACTGAGAAAAATGGATGAATTGGGCGTGCAAGTAATTTTCCACAAACCACAAACCACAAACCACAAACTGGCTGGAACGACTTTCGTGTTGACGGGAGAGCTGCAAGACTTTACAAGGGACCAGGTAAAAGATATTATTAGAGAGAAGGGCGGACAGATTTCTTCGTCTGTCAGCAAAAAAACGGATTATGTTTTGGTAGGAGATAACCCGGGATCAAAGTATGATAAGGCTAAAGAATTAGGGGTAAAAATAATAAGTGAAGAAGAATTCAGAAAGATGATAGGTTAATTTCCCATAGTAACTTACAGGTAAAACATATGATAACAAAAGAAGAAGTAAAACACATCGCGGGTTTGGCCCGGATCGGAGTCACTGAAAAAGAATTGGAAAAACTGGCAAAGGATATGTCAGCTGTTTTAGATTGGATAGAAGAATTGAAGGAGGTGGATGTGGCTGGAATTCCGCCGACAGCGCACATCACCGGCATGGAAAACAGGCTTAGAGAAGACAGGCAATGCGAGTTTGAAAATAAGCAAGGGATAATAGAAATGTTTCCGGAAAAAAAGGATAATTATGACAAGGTAAAATCGGTACTATAATCCGTGCAAATATATGGTATGCGGAATTTTTCAATAGCATAAATTATATATTCTTAGCTTTTTAAATAATTTGTATTTTGTAGATTATGATTAAGGAATTACATGAAAAATTAGCAAATAAAGAGATTTCAGCTGTTGAGCTGGCTGAACAATATTTTGCGTCCATTGAAGAAAAAGATAAGGAAATTTTTGCTTATTTGACTTTGACCAAAGAATTGGCTTTGAAGCAGGCTTCATTAGTCGATGCGAAAATTGCGCGTGGAGAGAAAATTGGAATGTTGGAAGGAATTCCTGGAGGAATCAAGGATTTGATTCTTGTTGAAGGTGTTAGGGCGACTGGCGGATCAAAAATTCTCGATAATTACATTGCTCCTTATGACGCAACTGTTATAGAAAGATTAAAAGACGCAGGTGCGGTTATTCTTGGCAAAACGAATTGCGATGAATTTGCCATGGGATCTTCGACGGAAAATAGCGCCTATGGACCGACAAAAAATCCGCTGGATCTTGAAAGGGTCCCAGGAGGGACTTCAGGCGGATCATCAGCAGCCATGGCCGCTGATATGGCGGCTTGGACGCTCGGAACAGATACAGGAGGCTCTACAAGACAGCCTGCCGCTTTTTGCGGAGTGGTAGGGCTCAAGCCTACTTATGGAAGGGTTTCGCGATATGGAGTGATGCCGGCCGCTTCTAGTCTGGAGCAAGTGGGGGTTATAACAAAAACAGTGGAAGATGCAGCTATTGTTTTGAGCGTAATTGCTGGTGAAGATAAGATGGATTCAACTACAGCCAAAAGTCCGACCAAGGATTATACAAGATATCTGACTGGAGAAGTGAAAGGATTAAGAATCGGAATAATCAAAGAATATTTAGATGGCTTGAACGGCGATGTAAAAAAATCAATCCAGCAAGTGATTAAAAAATATGAAGAATTGGGGGCTGAAATAAAAGAAATTGCTTTGCCTTATGCAAAATATTCTCTGCCGGCATATTATATTATCAATTTTTCAGAAATCAGCTCGAATTTGGCCAAGTATGACGGTATAAAATATGGCATGCGGGCGACTGATCATAAAGATAGCATTCTGGATTTTGAACCGGAAAATAGGAATTTAATCGAAACCTATCTTGATTCAAGAAGATTTGGATTGGGAGCTGAAGTTAAAAGAAGGATAATATTAGGGACATATGCGCTTTCTTCAGGTTATTATGAAGCTTATTATCTGCGAGCGCAAAAAGTGAGAACTTTGATCAAAAAAGATTTTGAAAAAGTTTTTGAAGAAGTGGATTTTATCCTAACGCCCACAACTCCTGCACCAGCTTTCAAAATCGGAGAAAAAACCAACAACCCTCTAGAAATGTATTTGGAAGATATTTTTACGGTTACGGCTAATGTGGTGGGCGTGCCGGCTATTTCTGTTCCTGGTCCTGAAGTGGAAGTGGATGGGAAAATGCTTCCGCAAGGCTTTCAATTGATGGGGAAGTGGTTTGATGAAGAAAATCTGTTGCGCGCGGGCTATGCTTATGAAATATCAAAATGAGATATAGAAATTTTTTAGGGCAGATTAAAATAAAAAAATGGAAGAAATAACTTTTTTCATAATGAATATATACGGTGAAATATTGGAATTTTGCAATTCAGGATTTTTCCTTACATTAAAAGTTATTTTTGGCATCTATACAATAGTTCTTTTTTTAGATGTGATATTGCTTCTTGTTCAGCGAGGGGTGGCTGGAAATATGCGTGAAAAATTTCTTGGTATGGACGCGCCAAGAGCCATATTGGATAAGAAAGAAAAAACAAGGGAAGAATGGAATGCCATTAAGCAGAAGCTGGAAAGCGCTAATCCTCGGGATTATAAAGTGGCAATTATTGAAGCGGATGATTTTATTGAAAAAATCATTGTAGGGTTTAAATATAAAGGAGAAAATTTTGGAGAGCGTTTGGAAAACATTCCGGAAGATCATCTAGTAAATGTGGCCGGAATAAAGCAGGCTCATCAAGTGAAAAATAGGATTATTCATGATGATAACTTCGTATTATCTAAAGAAGATGCTTTGGGGGTTTTAAGTCAATATGAAGAATTTTTACGAAGTTTTCAGGTGGTAGATTGACATTTTCTATGTGCTTAGCTATAATAAATGAAGTCTTTGAGAAGAGAATGAATTTAGAAAAAATTGAATTTTTTAATATATAGCGGGGTGGAGCAATGGCAGCTCGCGTGGCTCATAACCATGAGGTTGTAGGTTCGAATCCTACCCCCGCGACCGCGAAAAATTAAGAGCTTGCGAGTGATTTTGAGCGAGTCGCGTGATCGACATCAGTCGATTTTACGCGACACCATCCGCTAAGGATAATCGCTCTTAATCTCGCGGCAAGCACGGATATGAAATGCCAGGGTAGCTCAGTTGGTTAGAGCACAGCACTCATAACGCTGAGGTCGAGAGTTCGAATCTCTCCTCTGGTACAGTGTAAGATTAAAAATAGAATATCAAAAATCAAAAAGATTATTTACTTTATAATTTTTTGATTTTTAATTTGACATTGGGGGCGTAGCTCAGTTGGTTAGAGCGACTGCCTGTCACGCAGTAGGCCACCGGTTCGAGTCCGGCCGTCCCCGCAAAATAAGGCAAGACCATAATTGGTCTTGTTTTTGTTTTGCGAAAATGATTTACAATCACAATTTTTTTTGAGATAATACAAATGTAAAAAATAATTCAAAATAAAAATGGAGAATAAAAACATTTCTACTAAATTAGGCGTAGCTATCATAACAATTTTTGCCATTACGATATTGGCTTTTGTGATGGTTTGGGAGAATAATAAAAAAAGTGCAACACAACATCAAAACAATATCGTTTTGGATAATTCAGAGTTAGGAAATAAAAAAGAATTAAAACAAGAGAAAGAAAATGTGATCAAAAATAATCAAGTCCAAGAAAAGGAGGGGGAGGATGATAATAACACAACAATCATAATAGATATGTCAAACTGGAAAAATTATTCAAATAAAATAATATCTTTTTTTTACCCGAGTCAATGTTATCTTAAAACAGCTTCTGATAGTCTTTCAAATAAAAATCCTAATATGTATCTTCTTGATCAGTGCTTTGATAAAAATAACCACTTTCAAATATTATCCTATAATAATCTTGATAAAAAATATGTAGAAGATATGATAAATTCTCAAGGCACAGTCAAATATAAAGAATTGAAATTACCTTCTGGAGAAAAAATAATAATGCTCAAATTTAAAAATGATAAATTTTTAAGCTATATTAACAAAGAAAATTCTCTTATTTCTTTAGAGGTTTACGGACCATTAATAACAGCTTCCTCTCAAGAAATTTTGACCTACGAAGAATTTGTAAGAAGTATTAGAATAAAATAGCAAAAACATTTTAAATGCAAATAGAGGGACGGAAAATTATTTTCCATCCCTCTTTTTAGTATTGAATTTTCAATACTTGAGATAGTTATTGCTGATTGTTCAAGATGAACTCATCTGGTGAATATCTGTGTGGAGCAAATTCAAGAGAATAAGAATATCCCGTTCCAACTCCTTCTGCACCGCATGACTGAGTTTCTGTTCCTGGGCATTGCCCGACATGATATTTGTACCAAGCCTTTTCATTAAATCCAACTTCGTCTTTGAGTTCAAAATGAAGATGTTCCGCCATGTTTATTCCTGAACTCCAATCAGTTCCAGAAGTTCCCAAAACTCCAAGTGGTTGACCCTTGGTCACAGTTTGCCCAACTTGAAGATTCTGAATGCTTGTTTTGGAGAGATGTCCATATAGAGAATAAATTACGGTCGGACTCATTTCTGTATCGCAAGTAGCGGTCACTATTGATCCTGTAGTATCAAATCCGTTTTTATTTTCATGACGGATAACCACCACCGGCCCCCAGCCATGATCTGAACCATCACACCAGCCATAGGAATAGTTAGGGCTATTCATAACTTCAACTATTGTTCCGTTGGCTACTGCATAGACAGGTTTGCCTGCACTATTTCCAGAGTCAACTGAATAATCCTGACCTAGGTGGCCTTCGTACAAAGCCAACTCTCCAACGTCAGAGCCATGCCATCCATTCCCATCAGGATTGAGCGTGTTATTTAGTAATGGATCAGTAACGCCCTGCGCAAGAACAGGAAATACAAAATCATCAGCTCTCAAGCAGAAAACAGCTTTTACCTCCTTGCCTCCAGTCATCACAATACTTATTTCGCCATCTACATCTTCCATGACCTGATTATCAACCTCCCAGTGACTGAAGTCATAACAGGAGTCTTTAGGAACACCCGTAAGAGTAACGGAAGCACCTTGACTAATGTCATACTGGCAAATATTTGATGCATCATAATTGCACAAAATGCCATCACCAGTGACATAGCCCCCATCAGTAGGAGTAACTGTGATATTTAGAGGGAAAGCAGGCTGGAAGACAGCAGTTAAGTTTTTGTTTTCTTGCATAGAAGAAACATAATCATTGTTATTGATTATCGTTTCTCCTTCTCGCCAATAAGCTATGTGGCCCGAATTAGCATTGGCTCTAAGAGCAATCTCTTCTGCCAGACCATATACCTTACTGCAAGCTCCAGGAGGAACTGTATTGCAGGAGATTCCAGATCCAGTAACATTACCTCCTTCTGCTGATTCAATAGAAACTGACAGGTATAAAGCGTTTTTAAGATAAAAAACACTCCCTTTTACCGGTTGAGCAATATTGCAATAACTAGAAGTTCTGACTGTGGAGCTTTTGTAATAACCAAGAAAAGCCAAGGGAATATCATCTGAATCGAAGACCAGATCAGTATTGGTGAAAAACATGGGATTCAATGCACAATTGTCTCCGGGAGCGATTCCGACCGGCGAACCGTCATAGATCATATTGTTGTAACTCACCCAGGCAGAGCCGTTGTGGCGATAGACCAGGACGTTTCCTTGCATAGAATTATTGAAAATAATCCTGAGATAGCCGTTGTAGGTATAGACATGGGGCAGATCCCGCGTCGTGGCCGCATAGATCGCATAATAGATATTGGACTGGTTGTGGAACATCACAAACTTGTCAAAAGTCGTCCCGTTGCTGACATAGGGGAAAGCAGTGGGAAGATTGACGGGATAGGCTAAAGCCTTAAGCGGAAAAATAAAACTCAGACAAAGCAAAAACCACAACAGGTTCTTCTTGATCATATCTTTTCTCCTCGATTTCTATTATTGGAATATATTTCAGTGATCTATTATCAATCTTTATGTTATTCAAACATACTGGTCTCCTTTAGGTTGAATTTATTTACGTAAAATTGTTAAACAACTATTCAAAGGTAACAAAAAAAAACGGCTTGCGTCAAGCTATTTATAGACACCGAATCGTATCAGAATAAGAACAGAAAGGATAATTTAATGGCTAATTACAGCCTTGGAACAAAATACCATCTCTCACATTCCCTAAAAAAAGTTATAATCTTGTTCACTCGTCCCCGCAAACGAACGAGACTATAATAAGTCTTGTTTTTGTTTTGCTAAAAAAATTTACAATAACTTTATTTTTTGAGATAATAAAAAAGTAAAAAAATTCAAAAATAAAAATGGATAACAAAAACATCCCCACCAAATTAGGAATCACTATATTAGTAATTTTTGCCATGACTGTCCTAGCTTTCGTGATGGTTTATGAAAATAAACATAGAGCAAGTGAGACTACAAATATTCCAATTTCATCTAATGACAATAACCAACCTGAAAGTAAGATGGAAAATAATGAAGTTACATGTAGCGATCAGAAGGATATATTTACAGATGTCGAAATAAAAGATAATATGAACTATTTGGTTTTATGTGAAAAAAATAAAAAAAGTATTTTAGATGAGGGTATGTTAAATGCTCCAAAAAATGATGCAACAAATTTTATGATCTTTAATAATCC
>DPJH01000012.1 GCA_003543115.1 Candidatus Moraniibacteriota bacterium | reverse complement strand
GGATATCTGGGGCTTGGAACCACAAGTCCATCCGCTCTTCTTGACATCCAGCAAAGCGGTGCGGCCAAAACAAATATCGATATGCTTGAGCTTACTAATTCTGGCAATGCAGCTGACATGGACGGCACTCAAACTTCCATTCTTTTCAATCAATTCTATTATGATGCTTCCACTCCGGCTGTGGCAGATTCCGGAAAAATCACTATGGGAACCGAAACGGATTGGACTTCGACTGCTGCTACTCAAGATTCCTTCCTTTCTTTCTCTACTGCGCTGGATGGAACGGTGGCGGAGAGGATGAGGATAACAAGTGATGGAAATGTGGGGATTGGAACAACAAATCCTGCATCCCAGCTTAGTGTTAATAGCCCGCAAAACTCAGGTGAAACAAGACTTTTACTTCAATTGGTTGCAGAACAAACTGGTCGCAGACCTAGACTTAATATGTCTTCTTACAATACTCAAACAGGAACAAAATATTTTGCATTACAAACTGATGCGGATGATGGAATATTCCCATCCTTAACTTTGCAATCATCAGGTGGAAATGTAGGAATTGGATCTAATTCGGCAGGCTCTGCTAAGCTTTATGTTAAAGGATCAGGAGATACTTCAGCAACGCAGGGTCTATATGCTACCAATTCTTCTAATGTAACTAATTTCTATATAGGCGACGATGGGGCCGGCTATCTCCGCGCATCTTCTTGGAGTTATGGATCCGACCGCCGCATGAAGGAAAACATCAAAGATCTGAATTACGGATTGGAAACCATCACTAAGCTCAATCCTCAACAATTCGACTACATCAATGGAACAAAAAACCAATTCGGCTTCATCGCCCAAGAAATTCAGCCTTTGATTCCAGAACTAGTTTCTGTTCAACAGAATGGTATGTTAGCAATCCAGACTGATATGCTTATCCCGATTATCGTTAAATCTATCCAAGAACAGCAAATCCAAATCGAAGACTCTAATGATGATATTTCTGATCTCACTCTCAAAACTGACCAAAACATCACTACCCTAACTGAACTCCAAACTTCCATCGACACTCAGCTAGAAGTGGTACAAGCTAGTCTTGTCAATCAACAAACAAGCATCAATAACCAAGAAGCAAGAATCGACAATCAAGAAATTCTTCTCCAAACCCTCCAATCCCAAATCCAAGAATTGCAAACTCTGACTAACTCAGAACTCAATCTCGCTCAAATCGACCAAAACTCCACCGATATCTCTTACCTCAAAACTCTTTTAGGCATCAATCCGGAAAAACCCAATGAAATCTCCATTCTAGGCAAACTGACAGCGGAAAGCATAGAAACCGGAGTGCTGACTATCAAGGTTGTGGATCAAGAGGCGGCCACTATCGGAACCGCCGTGATTTGTCCTGCGGGCAAAACAGCGGATGATAATGGAGAATGCACAATAGAGCAAGTAAGTGCGGATGGGAAGAGTGTGGTGGTGAAGACTGGAGAGGTGAGCAAGGAGAGCAAAATTTTTGTAACAGTGAAAAAAGCGGATGAGGTGGTGCCGGCTAAGGTAGGAGAAATTGTTGAGGGTGAAAGTTTTGGAATTGAAATTGGAAAGTCTTTTGATAATTTAGTAGAAATTGATTGGTGGATAGTAGAGACTAGATAATTTGAAAAATATTTACTTTTAAGCTAGACTTTATATTATGAATACAGGAATTTTATATATCGTAGCTACGCCGATTGGAAATTTAGAGGACATGACTCTTCGAGCCATCCGTATTCTGGGCGAAGTTGATGGAATAGTTTGCGAGGATACAAGAACTACCAAAAGGCTTTTGGACCACTATGCTATTGAAACTCACACAATTTCTTTCTATCAAAATCGAAAATTTGGCGGAGCCGCTAAGCCGGTTCCTAAATTGGAATTTTTGTTGCAAGAGCTCAAGAATGGAAAAAATTTGGCATTGGTGACAGATGCCGGCACTCCCGGAATTTCCGATCCAGGCAATCAGCTGGTGCGAGAAGCGGCGAGCCAGGAGATTCCAGTCATTCCTATTCCAGGAGCCTCAGCGCTGACCACGCTTGCCAGTGTGTCTGGGATCGATATGGGAGAATTTGTATTTTTGGGATTTCCTCCCCATAAAAAAGGACGGGAAACTTTTTTTAAAAAAGTGCTGGAATTTTCAATGCCGTCGATGTTTTATGAATCTCCGCATCGAGTAATGAAAAATCTGGAGTTATTGCAAAAATTAGAACTAGAAGCAGGAGCCTCCTTAGAAAACAAAAAAAAGAACATTGTTCTCGGCAGGGAACTGACTAAGATGTTTGAAGAGGTTGTGCGGGGAGACATTTCCCAGATGCTGGAATATTTTCAGAAAAATCCAGACAAGATAAAAGGAGAATTTGTAATCATTGTTTATTAAGTCTCTGCAATAAAATAATTCATCCACAACCTATTTTATCGCAGAGCCTAAAAAAAATATGCCGGAAAAATTTTATATCACTACAACCCTTGCTTATGTAAATGCTGATCCGCATATCGGTTTTGCTTTGGAAAGCGTTCAGGCTGACAGCGTGGCCAGATTTCATCGACAATGCGGGCAAGATGTTATTTTCAATACCGGAACTGATGAACATGGCGCTAAAATTTATCAAAAATCGCAAGAAATGGGAATGAATATGCAGGAATATTGCGATTGGAAAGCCGAGAGTTTTTTAAAGCTTAAAGAAATGCTTAATTTGGATGTGGATCATTTTATTCGAACGACAGATAAATATCATAAGTTGGCGGCGCAAGAGTTTTGGAAGATATGCCTAGCTAATGGAGATATTTATAAAAAGAATTATAAAATAAAATACTGTGTGGGGTGCGAATTGGAGAAAACCGAATCTGATCTGGTGGGTGGAAAATGTCCATTGCATCCCAATATGGAAATTGAAACTATTGAAGAGGAGAATTATTTCTTTCGTTTTTCCAAATATCAAGAGAAACTTTTAGAGCTTTATAAAAACAATCCTGAATTTGTTATTCCTGAAAAGAGGCTTAATGAAGTTCGCAGTTTTGTGGAAGGCGGACTGCAAGATTTTAGCATCTCAAGACTGAAAAGCAAGATGCCTTGGGGAGTGGAAGTGCCGGGAGACGAAACTCAAGTCATGTATGTTTGGTTTGATGCTTTGATAAACTATATTTCTACTTTGGGATGGCCGAATGAGGGAAGTGATTTTGTTGATTTTTGGCCCGGAGTGCAGATTTGCGGCAAAGATAATTTGCGCCAGCAAGCAGCTATGTGGCAAGCGATGCTTTTTTCTGCCGGGATTGCTAATTCTAAACAGATATTTATCAACGGCTTTGTGAATGTGGGCGGACAAAAAATGAGCAAAAGCTTGGGTAATGTAGTGAGTCCTGCTGAAATAGTGGAGAAATTCGGCGTAGATGCAGCTCGTTATTTGCTTTTGGCTCTGGGAGATAATTTCGGAGAAGACATGGATTTTACTTGGGCGCGAATGATTGAAAAATATAACGCTGATCTGGCTAATGGCCTGGGGAATTTGGTTTCTCGCGTAGTAAAGCTTAGTGAAAAATCCGGAAAATTCGTTTCTCAAGAATTTTTTCAAAAAGATGAAATTTCTGGCATGGTTGACAGGATGGAATTATCCAAAGCTTTGAAATATATTTGGGGATTGGTTAGCGAGTCCAATAAGATAATTGATGAAAGCAAACCGTGGGAATTAGTAAAAAACGATAAGATGAAGTTTGAAGAGGTTATGAATGATTTGACAGCAAGACTGCAGAAAATTGCAGAGAACCTTATGCCGTTCATGCCGGAAACTGCTGAAAAGATCATGGTTTCTCTAGAAACAAAAAAAACAGATATTCTTTTTGGGCGCATTGCTGTTAATTTGAAATGACAAAGTAGAAAAAACAAAATTAATTCTCGAATAAATGGGAAAAAATAAAAAAACATATAGCTTAGTAACAGCCATAACTATTGCCAGTCTATTTTTTGTAGAGACGGAAAATTTTTCTTTGGCTGCCAGTAATCCTAACTATGGCACTACTACATTTTTTTCAAGCAAGAATGAGAAGCCTGTTTTGGAAAAGCCCATCCTCGGTGCTGGGAAACCATCAAATAATAATCATGATGATGAAGATGATGATGATGACGGGGATGATAATGCGGGAATAGTGGTTCCAGACGATATTTTCGATAAAATCGGAGACACGATAAATTCAGTATTGGATGGTTCTGCCGGTGCTTTTAATGAAACCAAGAAATCATTATTTGATTTTCAAAGTGACTTTGATAGCAATCGTTCTTCGGATGGTGAATTTAGCGGGGAGGATGAATTTTTTATTGCCGGACCGAGAGGAGAAAGCCCTGAATACATGGCTTCTCTCAATAAGGATAATGAAAACAGAACAGTTGAATTTAATTTTGAAGACAGCAGTTTAAAAGTAGCTCCTAAAAAAAGCAAGCTGCTTTTCACCAATAAGGAAGTGGCTATTGATATGACTTCGCAGTATGTGTCTGTTGCAATCATATTCATAATATCTGTCGGTTCAGCGGTAGGATATTATATGCTAAAAAAAGAAGAATTAAAAGGAAAGAAAGAAGATTATGATTGATACGCATGCCCATATTGACGATAAGCAATTCGATCTAGACCGCGGCGATGTGATCCGTCGGGCTTTTGAAGGAGGCGTGGAAAAGATTATTACGATTGGCGCAGGACTTGGAAGCAGTGCGCGTGCGGTAGATTTGGCTAAAAATTATGATGATATTTTTTCCGTTGTCGGATGCCATCCGGAATATTTCATGAAACACGGCGCTTGGAGCGAAGAACACAAGAAAAAATTGACAGAATTGGCGAGCCAGGAAAAAGTAGTTGCAATTGGAGAAATTGGATTGGAATATTATTCGCATGATGGCAATCAAGTCAGCGACAAACAAAAAGAATTTCAGAAAGAAGGCTTTGTCTTCCAATTAGAGTTGGCGAGAAAATTAAAAAAACCGGTAATTATCCATTGTCGGGGAGAGCGGGCGGAGGCTGGAGAAAAATATCGAGAAAAAGGTGAAGTGTATGAGGAAGTTTTGGAAATTATTAAAAACTTTGCTGAACTTAATTTTGTTTTTCACAGTTTTGGCGGTCGATTAGATTTTATCAATAAAATTATTGATCGTAAAAATATACTCTTTTCTTTTAATGGCAACATTACCTATGCTAAGCCTAGCGCAGAGATTTTAGATGTTATAAAGATCATTCCCATAGATAAAATTATGCTGGAAACGGATTGTCCATATCTCGCTCCAGTGCCGCATCGCGGAAAAAGAAACGAGCCTGTTTTTGTGAGTTATGTTTGCGAAAAGATCGCTGAAATAAAAGAAATTTCGGCAATAAAAGTGGATGAAATCAGCTCAAAAAATGCAAAAACCTTTTTTAACTTATAGTAAAAAAAATGTCATAGTTGACTTTTTTTACTTTTTGAGAGACAATTAATAGCGATATCGGTTATGTAATTTCGGTATATTAAAAGCGAAATAATGGAAAAGGATTCAGAGAAAAATAGTGAAAAGAAGAATTCGAATTCGGATGACAGGAGAGCGGCTTTTTCTGCAATGACTTTAGCCTGGGAATTGGGATATATGATCTCTATCCCTCTAGTGGCTTTGGCGCTAGGCGGGAGATTCTTGGATAAAAAGTTAGGCACTGAACCATTTTTATTATTGGCGGGTGTTTGTTTGGCAATTATCATTTCATCCTATATGGTTTATAAAAAAACAACAGATATAATTAACAAAAAATAATGGAAATCTCATTGGTGCCGGAGACAATCTATCACATAGGAAATTTGCCCCTTACAAATTCCTTCATAATGACATTAGTCACTAGTGTCATTATTATTGGAATCTCTTTTTTTATTCGAAGGAACACGAAACTGGTGCCGCGCGGATTTCAAAATATTTTTGAAGCGGTGATAGAATACTTTATGAGTTTGATCGATAGTGTGACGCAAGACAAGAATCAAACCAGAAAATTTTTCCCGATCGTAATGACCATTTTCTTTTTTGTTATTATTTCCAATTGGATGGGACTCCTCCCAGGAGCGGGCACAGTGGGGGTTTATGAAGAAGTGCATGGAAAAACGATTCTAGCCCCATTTATCCGCAGCGCTTCAGCAGATCTCAACACAACACTGGCTCTCTCTCTTGTAGCGGTGTTTTTTGTTCATTTTATGGGAATTTCCGCAATCGGAATCGTGCGATATGGCAAGAAGTTTTTGGTCAACCCTTTCCACAAGCCCTATTTTATCGGAACTTTTGTCGGTATATTGGAACTTATCAGTGAAATTGCTAAGATCGTTTCTTTTTCCTTCCGTCTTTTCGGCAACGTTTTCGCAGGAGAAGTTTTGCTTATTGTAATGTTGAATTTGGTTCCCTACATCATGCCATTGCCATTTTTGTTTTTGGAGGTTTTCGTCGGATTTGTTCAAGCTTTGGTTTTTGCCATGCTAACTCTGGTATTTCTTAAGATGGCGACTGTAGCGCACGATCACTAATTAGGTTAATTATTTTTTTAAGGTTAGAGTTCCAGCGACCATAAATAAGTGGGCTGGAAAACTAATGAATAAATATTATGGAAGCAGAATCAATTAAAAATTTGGCAGCAGCGATTGCTATCGGATTCGGAGCTATCGGGCCTGGAATCGGAATCGGAATTTTGGCTTCAAAGGCGATGGAATCAATCGGAAGAAATCCTGAAGCTACTCCAAAAATCCAAGCTAATATGATCTTGGCCATTGCCTTTACTGAAGCGATCGCAATCTATGCCTTGGTTATGTCATTGATCATCAAATTTATCTAATCTGACTATCGGTTTACGGTCAACGATTCGCACTAGGCTAGTTCGAATCGGGAACGGTCAACTGATGAATGTAATTAAAAAATATTAAATAATCTTAAGGTTCTAATATAGACTAACAATATGGAATTATTAAACAATTTAGGAATTAACGGAAAGCTATTAGTGGCACAAATCATCAATTTCTTGATATTGCTTTTTGTTTTGCATAAATTTGCCTATGGCCCGGTAGTGAAAATGTTAGAAACAAGAACTAAAAAAATTGAAAAAGGCTTGAAAGATGCGCAGGAGTCTCAAAAAAAGTTGGAGGAAATTTCCGAAAAAGAGCAGGCTGTTCTGGTGGAAGCTAGAAAGCAAGCCCAGGAGATAATCAAAAAGTCGGAAGAATCAGCAATTTTGCAGGCGCAAGAAATCGTAGTTTCAGCCAAGAAACAGTCGCAAAAGATTCTGGAGACAGCTCAAAAGCAAATTGAACAAGAAAAAGTGAAAATTCTAGCCGAGGTGAAAGCGGAAGTGGCCGGCCTTGTAGTGATGGCGACAGAGAAAATAATCAATGAAAAATTGGACGAAACAAAGGATGGGGAATTGATCAGAAAATCCATCAGTTAATTATAAAATTAAGATTTATACAATGAAGATCACAGCCGCCCAATATGCAAAATCTCTTTATGAGGCGATTAAGGAAAAACCGCAAGCGGAAGTTGATTTGATGGTGGCAAATTTTGTGAAGTTGTTGCAAAAAAATAATCAGATGAAATTAGCTGGTAAAATAATAGAGTCTTTTTCTGGTTTTTATAACGCTGAAAATGGAATTGTGGAGGCCGGCATAGTGAGCGCTAAAGAACTTTCACCAGATGAGCTAAAAAAAATTGAAGATTATATCGCTAAAAAATATTCAGCTGAAGAAGTGGTTTTGCAGCACGTTGTCGATAAGGAAATCAAGGGTGGAATTGTTATAACCGTCGGTGATGAAAGAATGGACGGCAGCATCATGAGGAAAATAAATAATTTAAGAACGTTGCTGGCAAGGTAGGTCGGTGATGAGAATAATTAAAATTGTAATATAAATTTAAAATTTATGAATAAGGATTACATTATTGAGCAGTTAAAAAAGCAAATTGAAAATTTTCAAACTGTTACTCAAACAGAGAAAGTAGGCACAGTAACCGAGGTGGGAGACGGAGTGGCAAAGATATCCGGGTTGGGTGAGGCGATGGCTAGCGAAATGTTGGAATTCCCCGGTGGGATATATGGAGTGGCTTTGAACTTGGAGGAAGGATCTGTCGGAGCTATGATTTTGGGAGATTATACGGGCATCAAAGAGGGTGATAGCGTGAAATCAACAGGAAAAATATTATCCGTACCGGTAGGAGAAATGATGGTTGGAAGAGTAGTGAATCCATTGGGGCAGGCGATTGACGGAAAAGGAGAGATTGTTTCAGAGACTTTTTATCCGGTAGAGAAAATCGCTCCCGGAGTAATCACCAGAAAATCAGTAAGTGTTCCGGTGCAAACCGGAATCAAGGCGATTGACGCCGTTATTCCTGTGGGAAGAGGCCAAAGAGAGCTTATTATCGGAGATAGGCAAACCGGGAAAACCGCAGTAGCGATTGACACGATCATTAATCAGAAAGGACAGGATCTGATCTGTATCTATGTTGCTATCGGACAAAAGGAATCCAAGATTTCGAGAATCGTGGCAGAGCTGGAAAAGAACGGAGCGATGGAACACACCATTATTGTGGTAGCGGGAGCTTCAGATCCGGCCGCTCTTTCATTTATTTCTCCATATGCCGGTTGTGCCATGGGAGAATACTTTTTGGACAAAGGCAAGGACGTTTTAATTATTTATGATGATTTATCCAAGCATGCTTGGAGTTATCGTCAAATATCATTAATTCTTAGAAGACCGCCGGGACGTGAGGCCTATCCTGGAGATATTTTCTATTTGCATTCCAGGCTCTTAGAAAGATCAGCGCGGCTTAATGAAAATTATGGCGGCGGGTCAATAACAGCTCTTCCGATCATTGAGACTCAAGCAGGAGACGTGTCAGCTTACATTCCGACCAATGTAATTTCTATTACTGATGGCCAGATTTATTTGGAAACAGATTTGTTCTATAAGGGTATTCGCCCAGCGCTCAACGTCGGTCTTTCAGTTTCTCGGGTAGGATCTTCCGCTCAGACCAAGGCGATGAAGAAAGTGGCTGGAAAATTGAGGCTTGATCTGGCGCAATTCAGGGAATTGGAAGCCTTTGCGCAATTCGGTTCAGACTTGGATGAGAACACTAGAAGACAAATTGAAAGAGGAAGACGAACGGTGGAAATTTTAAAGCAAGATCAATATGAGCCGATGCCGATGGAACAGCAGGTATCGATCTTGTATGCTCTGACTAATGGATTTGTGGACGACGTGGTGGTGGAAAAGGTGAAAGCTTGGGAAAATGATTTTCAAAAATATATGAAATCCAGCGGGAAAGAAGTTTTGACTTTAATTGCTGAAAAGAAGGAATTGTCAGAGGAGGTAGTGGCGAGTTTGGAAAAAGCCATTAAAGAATTCAAGGAAGTATACCAAAACGGGAATTAAAATTTCGAAAGTCTTGGATAAAAGTTCTAAATTAAAAGATATTAGAAACCAATAAAAGCTATGGCTTCAACTAAAGATATTCAAAGAAGAATAAAATCAGTGGGGAACACTCAAAAAATCACTCGAGCGATGGAGATGGTTTCGGCTGCCAAGATGAGAAAGTCTGTAGCAAGTGTTTTAGCGATCCGTCCCTATGCTCATGCTGCCTGGAGCGTGTTGATGAATCTGTCGCGCGCATTTTCTGAATATAAAAACGGTCTTTTGGAGGTGAGGGAAGTGAAAAAAGTTCTAGCTATCGCAGTCACATCTAATCGCGGCCTTTGCGGAGCTTTTAATTCTCAAATTGCTAAAAAAATCAAGGATGAGATCAGCGATCCTCAGAAGCTTGGAGTAAATAGGATTGGAGAAGAAAAAATCGAATCTGCAGGAAAAGAAATAGAAATCGATTTTATCACTATCGGGAAAAAAGGCGAGGGAGTGGTGAAAAGATCAGGAAAGAAGATTGTGGCATCATTCAACGAGCTTTCTTATTTGCCTAAAATTGAAGATGTCAGTGCTGTTGGAAAAATGGTCATTGATGACTATTTAGCTAAGAAATATGATAAAGTTGTAATTTTCTATACCGATTATGTTTCCGCTATGATTCAAAATGCCAAGGTAAGACAGCTTTTGCCGATATCAAAAATAGATCTGGAAAAGCAGATTGCAGAAATGGATGTTTTGGCCAAACAATATGGTTTGGATGAGCCGAAGCAGGAATATAAAGTGGAGCCTAGTCCGGAATTGGTTTTGGAGCATATTTTTCCCAGACTTATCGATATGCAGATTTATCATGCGATTTTGGAATCCAATGCTTCCAAAGAATCGTCACGAATGATGGCTATGAGAAATGCGACGGATGCNNATTGCGGAGATTTCAGCGGGAAGAGCGGCGTTGGAATAATGCTGTAAAATTAAATTTAAGTTTATATAAATTAACCTTATGAAAAATGTAGGAAAAATCACTCAAGTAATCGGGCCGGTTGTGGATGTGGAATTTGCGGAAGGTCTGCCAAGAATTTATGATGCTTTGGAAATTGATCTTGGCAATGGCGAAAAATTGGTTTTGGAAACTCANNGGACTGAAGCGCGGAATGGAAGTGGTGGATACCGGGATGGCGATTAGCGTGCCAGTAGGCGCAGGGGTGCTAGGCAGAATGTTTAATCTTTTGGGAGAAACAATAGATGGAATCGATGCTCCTATCAAATCTGAAAGAAAAGATCCGATCCATAGAGATGCACCAGCGTTTTCTGAGCAATCCACTCAGGCGGAAATTTTGGAAACTGGAATAAAGGTGATTGACCTTATCTGTCCGTTCGTTAAGGGTGGAAAAGTCGGTCTTTTTGGAGGAGCTGGAGTGGGAAAAACAGTAGTAATCCAAGAGCTTATCAGAAACATCGCCCAAGAACACGGCGGTTATTCAATTTTTGCGGGAGTGGGAGAGCGAACCCGTGAAGGAAATGATCTCTATCATGAAATGAAAGAATCAGGAGTGCTCGATAAGACTGCTTTGGTTTTCGGGCAGATGAACGAGCCGCCAGGAGCTAGGCAGCGTGTGGCCCTTTCCGCTTTGACAATGGCGGAATATTTCCGTGACAGCGAAGGTAAGGACGTTTTGTTTTTCGTAGATAATATTTTCCGCTTCACCCAGGCTGGGTCTGAAGTATCAGCTCTTCTTGGAAGAATTCCATCAGCTGTAGGTTATCAGCCGACACTGGCTGAAGAAATGGGTAAATTGCAAGAGCGAATCACTTCTACCAAAAAAGGTTCTGTGACTTCCGTGCAAGCGGTGTATGTACCGGCAGACGACCTGACTGATCCGGCGCCAGCCACTACTTTTGGACATCTTGATTCAACCGTAGTGCTTTCTCGAGGCCTTTCTGAACTTGGAATCTACCCGGCTGTTGATCCGCTGGACTCAAGTTCTACGATTCTTGATCCGAAAATTGTGGGAGAAGANNGGAATGGAAGAATTGTCCGATGAGGACAAAGTGACTGTAGCTCGAGCCAGAAAGGTGCAAAAATTCCTTTCTCAACCTTTCTTCGTAGCAGAACAATTTACGGGAACTCCTGGAAAATATGTAAAATTGTCTGAGACCATAAAATCATTCAAGATGATTTTGGAAGGCGCTTATGATGAGATTCCGGAACAGGATTTTTATATGAAGGGAAGTCTGGAGGAGATTAAAAAATAATACTTTAAAGTTCAAATAATAAATTTGGAAACTTTAATTAATTTTTATGCCAATAAAATTCAAAATCATCACTCCAGAAAGAACCGTTTTTGAGTCTGAAATTTCGCAGGCGACTTTGCCTGTGTCTGATGGGGAAGTGACAATATTGCCAAAGCACAGACCCTATATCGCTTCCTTGAAGCCGGGGGAAATTGTTCTTAAGGAAAAAAACGAAGAAATAAGCCTGGTAGTTTCAGGAGGTTTTATTGAATTCAATCAGGATAAATTGACAGTTCTGGCTGATACGGCTGAGCGGGCGGAAGAGATTGATTTGAAGCGGGCGGAAGAAGCCAGAGCAAGAGCCGAGGAAATCAGGAAAGAAAAAATTTCTATGGATGATACTGAATATGCCCGTGTGGCAGCGTCTATCGATAAGCAATTGGCAAGGTTGCGGGTAGGCAGGAAGCATCATTCTAAAAGGGAAATAAAAATAGATTAGGCTTTATATTGTCTTTGAATTTTTATTATTTTAGATAGGTAAAATAATATTTAGATACGAATATTTTTTTATGAGAATTTTTGGGTTAATGAATATTTTACTGTTTGGGAAAAAAGTCACTGAAAAAAAGACTGATTTTTTTCCAATGGAAAAAGATGAGATTTTTGAGGAAATAGGAAAGGAAATAAAAGAAATCATTGGAAATTTATATGGAGGGCGATCGCTTCGCATTCGCGCGGTAGACGCAGGTTCCACTAATGCTGAGGAAATAGAACTGACAGCGCTTAATAATGCCTATTACGATATTGATAGATTCGGCTTGAGCTTTGTCGCTTCTCCAAGGCACGCCGATATGCTTTTTGTTACTGGCCCGGTCACTAGAAATTTGGAGAAAGCGTTGCTTACTACCTATGAAGCTGCTCCGCATCCTTGCATCGTAGTGGCGGTTGGAGACGGGGCTTGCAATGGGGGAATGTGGAAAGATTCCTACGCAGTGGTCGGTTCGGTGGATAAGGTGATTCCGGTGCATGTCCGCATACTTGGAGATCCTCCAAATCCTACGGAAATTTTGAAGGGAATTTTGCAGGCACTAAAGAGTTCTAAAATGAAATAAAAAAATGATGGATCAATATATTATTTTTGGTTTAAATGTTTATTTCTTCGGCTTATTGATATCTTCTCTTTTTGTATTTTTTGGAAAATCTTTTAAAAACGGAACAAGTCTTTTTATTCTTTCCAATGGCGTAGGTTTTCTTTCTGCCTTAGGATATTTAGTAAATTTTTCAGGAGAAAATTTGACCCTAGCTCAATATGGCTGGTTTTTTGATTTTGCTCCGAGATTGAATTTTCTTTGCGCCATTTTCTTTTTAGCTATAAGCGGCATTTCTTTTTTAGTGGGAATTTATAGTTTGAGATATTTGCAATTATATAGGGAAATATATAATCCCCGCATAGTGCAATTTTTGATGTCCTTTTTTGTTCTTGGCATGCAGGGAGTGTTGCTGGCTAACAATTCTTTTGCTTTCCTATTTTTTTGGGAAGTGATGTCCATCGCTTCGTTTTTTCTAGTTTTTTCTGATAAAAAAGCAGATTCGATAAAAGCGGCCTTTCTCTATTTCATAATGACTCATCTTGGAGCTTCGGCTATTTTGGGAGGATTTCTGATTTTAGGAGGAGGATCTCTCATGTTTAATCTGGATAATATCCATCAAGCTTCGCAGAGTTTATCTCCGGCACTTTTAAATCTGGCTTTCCTTCTTTTTGTTTTCGGTTTTGGTTCCAAAGCCGGGCTCGTGCCTTTTCATGTCTGGCTGCCGGAGGCGCATCCGCAAGCGCCAAGCAATATTTCAGCTATGATGAGCGGATTGATGCTGAAAGTGGCTGTTTATGGATTTATCATGACTTCCCTGAATCTTTCTGCCATACTGGGATGGGCAGGAATTATTGTGCTTTTCTTGGGTCTTCTTTCAGCATCAGTGGGAGTTCTATATGCGGTGGTAGAAAGAGATATTAAGAAAGCTTTTGCCTACAGTAGTATAGAAAATATGGGCATAATATTCACTATGTTAGGACTGTCAATCTATCTGGCTTCATTAAACAAATACCCGATGGCGGTGTATGCTATTGTGGCTTTTGCTATTTTTCATGCCATAAATCATGCGCTCTTTAAAACAGCCTTGTTTTTAAGCAGCGGGGTAGTAATAAGCAGGGTGCATACCAAGAGTTTAGAGATGATGGGAGGCATAGCCAAAATCATGCCTATTTTCAGTTTAGCTTTCTTATTAGCTATCTTAAGCTCTCTGCCATTGCCGTTGTTCGGAACTTTTTATGGGGAGTGGGGACTTATTCAAAATATCTTAGCCTTGATGCGTGAAGCAAGTAGCGGTCCTGGCGTGATCATGCTGCTTTTGATAATTTTGTCTTTTATAACTATGATCAGCGGATTAGCCATATTCGCTATGGTAAGAATATTTGGCATTTCCATGTTAGGATTGGCGCATAATTCCCATATGGAAAAGAGAAAAGAAAAAGAGGATTATTTTATGATCATACCTATTTTACTTTTAGCAGTAGGGGTGGTGGCGCTTGGATTTGCAGCTAAGTTTTTCATTGCCAATATTATAGTTCATTTGCAAGCACCTTCTTCTTTGTCTTCAAACGGCTTAGACAGCTCAATAAATATTTCTTCAGTCATGCTCAGCGGAGTGATTATAATTTTTGTGGCATTGGTATATATTTTTCAGAAATTAATTTGTAAAAATAACCAAGAAAGAATTTATCATACTTGGGATTGCGGACAACCGATTGATGCTACTATGCAATATAGCGCTACCGCCTTTTCCGGTCCTATCAGATTTTTCTTCCTGACCTTTATCGGCAGAAACAAGAATATGCAATCTGAACCGATCGTATCCAGCAATCCATGGATAAGAAAATATAATTTTTCTTTGTCTATCCGTTCTAATTGGAGCAGAGCTATTTATACGCCCATTGCTCATGGATTATACTTATTGGCTGAAAAAATACGCTTTGTCCAGGGCGGCCGCATCCAGTATTATATTTTGTTTTTGCTTCTTGCTTTAATTATTACTTTAATTTTTGCCTTATGAGTCTGATAGTTGCCACAATAATACAAGTTGCTTTTATTCTATTGATAGCGCCTTTCGCTTTAGGCTTGGTGCGATTTTTCAAGGCCCATCCTCAAGGCAGGGAGGGTGCTTCTCCTTTTTTGCCGTATATCACTTTTGCCGTACTTTTTCGCAAAGAAATAGTGATATCAAATGCTGTCTCCTGGATTTTTCGAGCGGTTCCGTTCGTAGTTTTTGGAACTGCTGTTTTCCTTTGCGCCATAATTCCGCTTATTTTTATCGGTTCTAGCGGAACAAGTTTGAGTGATTTCTTGGTAATAGCTGGCATATTAGCTATTGGTTCCATTTTTTTAGTGCTCGGAGGATTAGACGCAGGAAGTGCTTTTGGCGGAATGGGCTCTAGCCGGGAAATGACCATTGCCGCTCTTTTGGAGCCCGTAATAATTATGGTTTTTGCCGCTATTAGTTTTGTGGTTGGCGAATCTTCTATTGATGGAATGCTCGCAAATCAAATTGGATTCCAGCCCTATCTTATTTTGACAATAGCTGCTTTGATACTAGTAGCCTTAGCAGAAAATGCCCGCTACCCGGTGGATAATCCGGCTACTCACCTAGAGCTTACTATGGTGCATGAGGCAATGATTTTGGAATATTCAGGAAAATACTTAGCTCTTTTGGAATATGCTTCATCCATAAAATTGGTTATTTTCTCTCTTCTTATTACGAATTTTATTTTCCCTAACACCTTGGCGGATGCATCTTCATGGGGAATCGGAGCATTGATGATCGCGTTATTTTTTAGTCTGATAAAAATAATAGTATCCATGTCAGTCCTAGTTTTTATCGAATCAACAATGGCTAAAATGCGTTTCTATAGAATGTCAGAATATTTTTCTATTGCTTTTGCAGTGGCTTTCTTGGGAATGATTATGGCACTCTTCACTGCACATACGGATGTATCTTTGCAATATCATGTTTTATTTTCTCTTTTTACTGTAGTTTGCATCGTGCTTCTCTTTGGCAGAGTGAGATTAAAAGCGATTTTGCGCTATTATTCCGTTTCGTCTTTGGCTATTGCCGGAATTGCCTGGGGATTGCTTCCTTTAGTGGGTGAAGAAGAAAGAATACATCTTTGGATATTTGCTATTTTTACCATTCTTACTAAGACTTTAGCGGTGCCTTATGTAATCAGCCGCTCCAGCCATGCGAAAAAAAGCCTTACCAATCTGCCTTCATTTCTGCGTCCGGGAAAAAGCTATTTTTTGGCTATCGTTATTATGATTGTTACTTATTTTAATTTGGATAATATATCCATCGAAGGATTGGTCAAATGGAATTCATTGCTTTATGCCGCAGTGACTCTTATTGTTTTGGGAATAACTATGATGATTATTAAACGAAACATATTTTCTCAAATAATCGGTCTTTTGGTGATAGAAAATGGCATTGCAGTTTTTGTTTTGGCAACGATAGGTTCATTGCCGATTATGATTGAATTCGGCATTTTTGCGGTGACAGTGGCTACGGCCTATATCTTGGCTATTTTAAGCGCCAAGATAAGTGAATTGCATGGAAGCGCTGATACGGAGGATCTTCGCGATCTGACAGAATAATTTATTTTTTCAATTAACATATTTTTATGAGTCCCAATATCTTAATCATTCCATTCACCTTAGCTTTTATTTTTTCTGTGGCGGCAAGGAAAGAAAAAACAATTCAAATCAGCAGCTTATTTTTCTCTTTGCTTGGAGGATTGGCTGTTATTTTCTATGCCGCGCCTTTTGTTTTTCATTTTCAAAATAAGTGGATAGATTCATGGTTTATGATGGATAGTTTTTCTGCTCTTCTGGCAATTCTTATTTCTATCATTTACATTTTTTCCATCATTATCAGCCTTCGCTATATCGGCCATGAATATGAGGAAAAAATTATCACTTTTTCCCAATATAAGATGTATTTTTCACTATTTCAAGCTTTTGTTTTGTGCATGTTGATGGTTGTGCTTACGAACAATTCTTTGGTCTTGTGGCTGACTCTTGAAGGAACAACTCTTTTTTCTACTTTTCTGGTGGGCTTATATCTCAAAAAAACCAGTATGGAAGCTGCTTGGAAATATATGATTCTCTGCTCTACCGGAATCAGTTTGGGATTGCTTGGAATCTTGCTTTTGAGTTATGGCGCTCATATTGGAGGAGTGGCTGACGGAAATATTTTTTCACTGAGTTATTTAATGGAAAATTCCCAACTTATTCCGGAAAATATTATAAAATTAGCGTTCATATTCATTTTTATCGGGTTTGGGACTAAGGTGGGTTTGGTTCCTATGCACACTTGGCTTCCGGATGCGCACAGTAAAGCTCCATCGCCTATTTCGGCTATTTTCTCAGCAGTTCTTTTGAATGTCGCTCTCTATGCGATTTTGCGTTTCAAATTTATTGCAGACAGCGCGTTTTTGGATTCTTCCTGGACAAATAGCTTATTTCTTATTTTCGGCTTCCTTTCAGTCATTCTTTCGGCTCTTATGATGCTTATCCAATCTAATTATAAGAGAATGTTGGCATATTCCAGCATTGAGCACATGGGGATCATTCTTTTTTCCATCGGGCTTTCTCCTCTCGGAGCTGCGGCAGCGGTGATGCATATGATCGGGCATACTTTTGCTAAATCAGCTTTGTTTTTTGGAGCGGGCGAAATTCTTATCCAATGGAAAACTACAAAAGTTCCTAAGATAAAAAATATGCTTCACTATTCCAGATATACTAGCATGCTTTTTATGGCAGGCATCGTAGCTATTATCGCTATTCCTCCGTCAGCTTTATTTGTAAGCGAATATTCAATGTTTGCCCAGTCCATTGCTCTTCATCCTATCGTATCCATTTTCTTTTTTATCGCCTTAAGCATAATTGCCTATGCCATGCTGGCCGTTACGATAGAAATGATTTTTAGTGTTGATGAAAGCGGAAAGAGAATTGATATGAAAAAGGAAAGGTGGAATATTACGCACTCCATAATTGCAATAGAGTTGGCGCTGGTAGTGTTTTTAGCCTGGTGGTTTACGACACTTGGCGCTGGCAGAATAATCAATCATATCGTGGAAACATTTATTTATTAAATAGTTTTTTCTAGCCTATGAATATTCAAAAAATTATCAAAAAATTTAGAGCGGAAATAATCAGTTTAGAAGAGAAGGATGATTTGCTGGCAATCAAGGTTTCTCGAGAAAATTTAGCTAAAATATCCACCATATTATTTCAAGAGCACGAACTTCCGCTATCGCTTCTTTTTGGCACGGATGAGCGTCAGAAGAAAGGATGTTTTGGAGTGCATGCGGTTTTTAGTTTGGATAAGGAAAACAAGTGGCTGAAAATTTCAGCAGATGTTCCGTCCACAGATCCTCAATATCCAGCTCTCACGGCCACCATTATGGCAGCGCATTGGTATGAAAGATATTTGCACGATATGTTTGGGGTGGTGCCGACGGGACATCCGGATCTTCGAAGATTGGTGCATCATGAGAATATTCCAAACGGTACGCATCCTTTGCTAAAAGATTTCCAGTGGAACACCAAGCTTCCCAAGGCGAATGTGGCCTACCCGATGCATCATGTTTCCGGAGAAGGCGTTTTTGAAATTCCTGTCGGTCCGATCCATGCCGGAATCATCGAGCCGGGACATTTTCGTTTTAATGTAGCCGGAGAAAGGATTTTGACTTTGGAGGGAAAATTATTTTTCACTCACAAGGGAGTGGAAAAATTGCTGGAAGGGAAGACTGCAATGGAGGGATTGCCGTACATTGAAAGATTGTCAGGAGACGCCAGCGCATCGCACGCTCTAGCTTATGTGCAAGCGGTGGAGAAAATCAGCGGCTGCGCGGTGCCGAAAAGAGCGCTGCAGCTTCGAGCGATCCTCAGCGAGTGCGAAAGGATCACTATGCAT
This sequence comes from Candidatus Moraniibacteriota bacterium, assembly GCA_003543115.1. Classification (GTDB taxonomy): domain Bacteria; phylum Patescibacteriota; class Minisyncoccia; order Moranbacterales; family UBA2206; genus UBA8518. Next base: position 12,804 of record DPJH01000012.1, on the reverse strand, counting down.
ATCCATGATCTAGCCAATATCGGAGGAATGGGAACCGGTTATAGCTTTATTGCGGCTAATGGATTCCGCATCAAAGAAAGAATAATGCGCTTGTCGGCGGATATTTGCGGCAATCGCTTTTGGAGAGGGATGATTGTTCCCGGAGGAGTGAGAGAAGACATTTCCAAAGAAAATTTGAAAAAAATATTGAAAGTGTCTCAAGAGGCTTGGAAGGAAATAGAAAAAATTACGATCATTGCTCTTGATAGTGAGGGATTTTTGGATCGTTTGCAATATACGGGCGAACTTCCTCAAGAAGCGGCAGTTGCTTTCGGAGCAGTCGGATTGCCGGCGCGCGCTTCTAAAGTTGATCGAGATGTCAGAAGGGACCATCCCTATGCTTCCTACGGAGAATTTCCGGTCAAAGTTATTACTAAAAAAAGCACGGATGTTTTCGCCCGCTATCGCATGAGAATCAAAGAAATTGAACAGTCTGTCATATTGCTGGAAAATTTGATCGGGAAAATGGAAGAAGGAGATGTGTTGGAAAGATGTGAAGCGAAAGACGGTTTTGCAATCGGGGCGGTGGAATCATGGCGGGGAGAAATTGTCACGGCTCTCGAAATCAAAAATGGCGTGATTGAAAGATGTTTTCCGCGAGATCCTTCCTTTTGCAATTGGGCGCTTTTTGGCATCATGGGGCCGGGCAATATCGTCCCGGATTTCCCGCTTATCAATAAGAGCTTGAATCTGTCCTATTCAGGAACCGATTTATAGGAGATCATTATAAATTAGAGATTGTTGGGCTGTAAATTATTGATGTTTGCAGCTTTTTTTATTTCTATTATTTGGTGCTATAATGGAAAGGTAAAAAATAATAAAGAATAAAAAATGGACAATTTTAAAAAATCTTTCGTGGTCGGCATCGGAGTAATAGTTTTTCTGGTAGCTGTTGTGGCAGCGCTGAATATGAGCGACAATTCCCCCCGACCGCTGACAAAGTCAATTAGAAATGGAATGAGTATGGTTTCTAGAGATTCATCAATGATGCCGATAGGCGGTTCCGCCAAAAATTTAGCTAGTCCGATGATGGAAAGTTATGGTGAAAGGAGCTTTCCAGAGACGGCTCAAGATTCTATTGCCCCGGACATGTCTCCGATTTCTTCTGAAGTGCAGAAAAAAGAAATCAAAAATGGAAACCTTGGCTTGCGAGTGAATAATGCTGATTCTGCGACAGAAAAAATATCTAAGATTGCAAAAGACAATGGCGGAGAAGTGTTTTCTTCCAATTTCTACCAAACAGACAAGAACATCAAGAGTGGCAACGTAGAAGTGCGGGTGCCGGTGAGGGAATTTGAAAAAACTTTTTCTGAAATCAAAGATGTGGCTACTTTAGTGATTCGCGAATCTACTTATGGGCAGGATGTGACTATGGAATATAGCGACTTGCAGATTCAGCTCAAAAACAAACAAACTGAGGAACAGGCTTTTTTGAAAATTCTTGATCAGACAGGAAAAATTTCAGATATTTTGGATGTGACGCAAGAGGTGGCACGAGTCCGAGGGGAAATTGAAAGCCTTCAGGGAAGAATTCGCTTTATGGATTCACAAACCGACATGGCTAGCATCAGCATATCTATGACCGAAGATACTAATGTAGCTTTTTCCGACAAATGGAGGCCGGCTCAGGTAGCCAAAGAAACCATCAATATGCTTTTCAAAGACATGCAAGGATTTGTGAATTTCTTGATTGTCCTAGTGATTCGAGTGATTCCGGTAATGTTCCTCTACAGTCTTATTATCTTAGCGGTATATTTCATCGTTAAAAGATTTTTCTTCAAAAGATAAGCCCTGGAAAAGCCAAAAATTCATATGAAAATACCCGGTTGAGACTGGGTATTTTTGCTTAGGATTTTCCTTGAAAAAACCGTCTAAATGAGCTAGAATAGGATTATATTAACAATCTAAGCTGTAAAGCATCTTATTTTTGAAATTCTCATAGCAAGATGATTTATATATTCATATGAAACAATATAATCCACAAGAAATAGAAAAGAAATGGCAGAAATATTGGGAGGAGAATTTGGAGCTTTCTGAAGCTAAAAATGACTCAGATAAGCCGAAATTCTATTGTTTGGATATGTTTCCCTATCCTTCGGGAGCGGGTCTTCATGTGGGACATGTAGAAAACTATACGGCTACTGACATTTATTCGCGTTTTAAGCGAATGAATGGTTTCAACGTTCTTCATCCCATGGGCTGGGACGCTTTTGGACTTCCGGCTGAAAATTTCGCTATCAAACAAGGAGTTCATCCTAATGAATCGACTCACAAAAATATTAAGAATTTTATTGCTCAGATAAAAAGTTTGGGCATGTCATATGATTGGAGTCGGGAAATCGACACTTCCAGTCCGGAATATTATAAATGGACTCAATGGTTCTTCTTATTTTTGTATAAAAATGGCTTGGCTTACAAAAAGAAAGCTAAAACCAACTGGTGTGAATCATGCAAAACTGTGCTTGCCAATGAACAGGTGGTGAACGGCAATTGTGAAAGATGCGGCAATCAAGTGATCCAAAAAGATCTGGAGCAGTGGTTTTTTAAGATTACTGATTTCATTGAAGACTTTGACGGGGAAAATGGAAGAATGAGCGGTCTTATTAATGGTTTGGATGAGATTGATTGGCCGAATTCAACCAGAGTCGCTCAGAAAAATTGGATTGGAAAAAGCGAAGGGGCGATAATAAAATTTCCAATTTCAATTCATAGTGATTTACGAACTACAAACTACAAACTACAAACCAATGATATTGAAGTTTTCACCACCAGAGTGGACACTATTTTTGGCTGCACTTATGTAGTTTTGGCTCCGGAAAGCGCTTTAGTTCAAGAGCTGAAAAGCCAAGCTGGAAATGTTCGAGAGATAGAAAAATATATCATGGATTCCAAGAAAAAAACTGACTTGGAGAGAATGGAAAACAAAGAAAAAACCGGAGTAGAAATGAAAGGCATAAAAGCCATTAATCCTTTCAACAATGAAGAGGTGCCTGTTTTTATTGCCGATTATGTGATCGGCACATATGGAACCGGAGCTGTCATGGCAGTGCCGGCGCATGATGAGCGAGATTTTGAGTTTGCGAAAAAATATAATTTGGAAATCAGGCAATCAATCGCTAAATTGTTTATTGATCAAGGCAAAAATGCTCCCGTAGAAGGAAAAGAACTGCAGAAAAGAAAAACAGTCAATGTGATTGTCAAGCATTGGAAAGAGGATAAATATGCTTGTTTGGATTGGAATGAGCACGGCTGGAAATCTTTTATAATTGGAGGAATAAATGAAGGCGAAACAGGAGAAGAAGCTGCGATCAGGGAAGTGAAAGAAGAAGCAGGATTTCAGAATATGACTATAGTCAGGAAAATCGGAGGAGAAATCCATAACTGTTTTTTTGCGGCTCATAAAAATGTTAATCGTTGCGCCGAGACTGAATGCTATTATGTAGAACTCAAGAATGATGAATATGTCGAGCCGAAAAAAGAAGATACTAAAAACCATAATTTGCAATGGGTTTCTTTTGATGAATTAGAGGGTTTTCTTAATCTAGAAGGTCAGAAATGGTTTTTAAATATTTTCAAAAATCAAGAATGGGCCACCACAGAAGATGGAGTTGTTATTAATTCTGGAGAATTTACAGGATTAAACTCACAAGATGCTAGAGAAAAAATGAGTGCTTGGTTGGAAAAAGAGAGCAAGGGCGAAAGAAAAATAAACTATAGATTGCGTGATTGGCTAGTGAGCCGCCAACGCTATTGGGGGGCTCCTATCCCGATTATTTATTGCGATAAGTGTGGAGAAGTGCCGGTTCCAGAGAAAGACTTGCCGGTTATGCTTCCAACGGATGTAGATTTTAAGCCGACTGGGGAGTCTCCTCTGGCTATCTCCAAATCTTTCCATGATGTAGCTTGTCCGCTTTGCGGGGAAAAAGCCCGTCGTGAATCAGATACGATGGACACTTTCGTTTGTTCTAGTTGGTATTATCTTCGTTTTGCTGATCCGAAAAATGAAAAAGAATTTGCAGTTAAGGAGAATATAAAAAAATGGCTGCCAGTGGATTTGTATATGGGTGGGGCAGAACACACAGTCCTACATCTTTTATATGCCAGATTTTTCACTAAAGTTTTAGCTAAATATGGTTATGTAAATTTTGACGAACCGTTTCTAAAACTGCGCCATCAAGGAATGATCCTGGCTGAAGATGGAAGAAAAATGAGCAAATCCCTAGGAAATGTGGTCAACCCGGATGAAGTAGTGGATATTTTTGGGGCAGATTCTCTTCGCCTGTACGAGATGTTTTTGGGTCCATTGGAAGAGATGAAAGCTTGGAATATGCGAAGCGTGATCGGACAGAAAAACTTCTTGACCAAAGTCTGGAAAACTTTTAAAGAAAAAGAGCTTATTGATTGCAATGGAGGATGTGAAGGTGTGCCAAAAGAATTACCAATACTTCTCCATAAAACTATTAAAAAAGTGACGGAGGATGTCGAGAGTTTCGGTTTTAATACGGCCATCAGTCAGATGATGATTTTTATCAATAGCGCTTCCAAATATGAAAAATTGCCGAAAGCGGGAATGGAAAAATTTCTCATGCTTCTGGCTCCTTTTGCACCGCACATGGCAGAGGAAATCTGGTGCGGTGTTTTGGGGCACGAAAAATCAATTTTTCTGGAAGTTTGGCCGAAATTCAATGAAGCTATGACTAAGGATGAAGAGATTAATCTGGTCGTGCAAGTGAATGGAAAGGTTAGGGATATGATAATAGTTAGTGCAGACATAGTGGAAGAAGAAGCGAGAAAAGTAGTTATGGAAAGTGAAAAAATATCAAAGCATATTGAGGGAAAAGAAATTAAAAAAATCATTTTTATCAAAGGAAAACTCATAAACATTGTGGCGGTATAATTCATTAACTTGAAAATATGCAAGTAGTAATTTTAGCGGCCGGTAGGGGGAAAAGAATGCAGGATTTAACCAATGGCATTCCAAAGCCAATGATTAAAATTAAGGGCAAGCCTATCTTGGAACATAAAATTAATGCGTTGCCTAAAGAAATAAAGGAAATTGTTTTTGTAGTGGGTTATTATGGAGAACATATCATGAATCATTTCAAAAGGTTCTTTAACGGAAGAAAAGTTACTTATGTTTTTCAGACCAATTTGAATGGAACAGGCGGAGCATTGTTTCTGGCTAAAAGCGTTTTGAAAGATCGTTTTATGGTGATGATGGGAGATGATCTATATCATAAAAAAGATATCAAAAGTCTCCTCAAGCATGAAATGGCAGTTTTAGGGCACGAAGTGGATGATCCGAGCCAATTTGGAATGATAAAAGTCAACAGAAACGGCAATATGTTGGATATCGTGGAAAAACCGAAGAGGTGGAAAGAAAAACTGGCTAATGCTGGAATATATGTTATGACAAAAAAAATATTTGACTATGATTTGGTGCCGATCGGAACCGGGGAATTCGGTTTGCCGCAAACATTGGCTAAGATGTCTGATAAGCATAAGATCAAAGTGGAGAAAGCCACGATGTGGCATTCGGTAGGAACTCCGGAAGATTTGTTGGAGGCAGAAAAAATTATTCATAAGTTTGTTTAAATTTTTTTATATGCGAAAGAAAAAAATAGTGACTATCGGCGGAGGTACGGGAAGCTTTATGCTTTTATCGGGACTTAAAAAATATCAGGTTGATTTGTCAGCTATTGTTTCTATGGCGGATGATGGAGGTTCTACTGGGGTTTTGCGAGATGAATTAGGGGTTCTTCCTCCAGGAGACGTGCGCCAATGCTTGGTGGCGCTTAGCGATTCTTCGGAAATCTTGCGCAAGCTTTTGAATTATCGTTTTGAAGAGGGCGGGCTTAAGGGACATAGTTTTGGCAATTTGTTTTTGTCGGCTTTGGAAAAATTGAGCGGGAGTTTTTCCGGAGGAGTTGATGAAGCGATGAAAATCCTTAATGTGCGCGGCCAAGTCATTCCAGTGACTAATCATGATGCTAAGTTATATTTAGAGCTGAAAAACGGAAAAATTCTTGAAGGAGAGAATGAAATCAATCACAGTGATTTCAGCACTGGAGAAGTAAAAAAAATGTATTTTAGCTCGAAAATAGGCGCAAATAAAAAAGCTTTAAAATGCATCAAAGAAGCTGATGTCATAGTGATTGGGCCGGGCAACCATTATTGCAGCATCTTGCCCAATCTTCTTATTAAAGAGTGTGCGCAGGCTATTGAAAAATCCAAAGCCAAAGTGGTTTATAATTGCAATCTGACCAATAAAAAAGGGCATACTGATGGATTCAGCATAGATGATTATGTTGAATCCATAAATAGCTTCATCGGAAAAGACAGGATCGATTATGTCATTTTCAATAGCAAGAAACCGGGGAAAGAATTGATAGAAAAGTATAGAAAGCAGGAAGGAGGAAATTTTTTAGTGGATTTTCATTTGGAAAAAAATCCATCACGGAAGTTTAAGGTGATCAAAGGAAATTTTATTCAAAATGGAGAGATAAAATATCCAAAATCCGACGCATTAGCATCTGCAAGATCCTTTATCAGGCATGACAGCGACAAATTAGCCAAAGCTATAACATTGATTTCAGAGATTGAAAATTATAAGAGCATAATAAAAGAAATAGTTTAAGAAATGAAAATATTTATTGATTTTGACGATGTATTGTTTAATACGAAGAGGTTCAAAGAGGATTATTTTAAAATTTTCAAAAAGAAAGGCGTTTCTAAGAAAATTTTTAAGGAATGTTATTTTGACCCGTTGGATAATAGGGATATTAAAAATTATGATCCTATGAGTCATATCAAAAGAGTTTGTGAAAGAATAAAAATAGACGTGGATGCTCTTGAAAAAGAAATAGAAAATTTTACCGCTGATACCGGAAAATATGTTTTTTCGGACGTAGCAGAATTTCTGGATAAATTTGAAAAGAAAGAACTTGATATAATCTCTTTTTCCATCACTAATTTTCAAAAAGCAAAAGTATATAACTCAGGACTTACTAAGTTCTTTAGCAAGGTCAAAATCGTGGATAGCTTGAAGGGGGAGATTATTTTAAAAATAATAAAAAAGGAGAATTTGTTATCAGAAAAAGATGTATATTTTGTTGATGACAGGGTAGAGCAGATTGAGAATGTAAAAAAAATTTGTCCTCAAGTGACAACAATCCTATGCAGCAGGCGTGAGGGAAGATATCGTGATAGGAAAAATAAGTATTGCGACTATAAAATCGCTAAATTAAAAGAGGTTGGCAGCATAATAAAGAGAAAATTTTAAAATGGAAACAAAAGGAAATAAAAAACATTCTGCTGAAAAAATATTCACCCTATCCGAGTTTCGCCGCGAAGTCGGCATTCCTCTGGTGTTGGCAAAAAAACTCATATTGTGGGGCGAAGTCAAATCTGCCAGAGCTATTGATGGAACTTGGCAAATTGCGGAAGCAGAAGTGATCAAAATAGCCGAAGTTCTCAGGAATCCTTGGAAAAAAAGCTATTATTTTTTCCGTGCTTTGGGACCGGGCGTAATAACCGGGGCATCTGATGATGATCCTTCTGGGATCGGCACCTATTCTTCGGCTGGAGCAAAATTCGGATTGGGAATTTTGTGGATGGCGGCTTGGATGCTGCCTATGATGATGGCTATTCAGGAAGCTTGTGCTCGCATAGGGATTGTCACCAATCGCGGGCTGGCAGGAGTTTTGCAAAAACATTATAAAAAAAGAATAGTAGCGAGCATTGTTTTTGTCCTTATTGTGGCTAATATCATCAATATAGGGGCGGACCTGGGAGCGATGGCCAAATCATTGCAAATGCTGGTTGATATAAATTTTTATGTGGCTACTGTTATGTTTGCAGCAGTTGTGATATTGCTTGAAATATTTGTAGGCTATCACATCTATGTCAGAATTTTAAAATGGCTGGCGGTTTCGGTGTTGGCCTATATAGTAACTGCCTTTATGGTTCATCCTGATTGGGATGTCATATTCGAAGCTGCTGTAATTCCTAGGATAAGATTCACTCCGGAATATATTTTTGCCGTCATTGCCATTTTCGGAACCAGCATCACTCCATATTTATTTTTTTGGCAGACTTCAGAGGAGGTAGAGGAAAATAAAATGGCTAGAAAAATGTTTCGCAGCTTGCATCAGAAAGATGATAGGACCATAACTAATCGTATTGGAAGAATGAGAACTGATGTGGAGACCGGTATGATTTTGGCAAATGCAGTATTCTTTTTTATCATCGTAACCACTTCCCAAATATTGTTCCAAAATGGTATTTTCAATATCGATTCGGCAGAGCAAGCAGCTTTGGCCTTGAGGCCTCTGGCCGGAGATTATGCATATCTTCTTTTTGCTTTTGGCATTATCGGAACCGGCCTTTTGGCTGTGCCTATTCTGGCAGGATCGGGCGCCTATGCTATGTCGGAAATTATGAAATGGAGAGAGGGTTTGGAAGAAAAATTTTCTCGAGCCAGAGGATTCTATTTTGTAATCATAGTTTCCATTCTGTTCGGCTTGGCTCTCAATTTTTTTCATATCAATCCGATTATGGCACTATACTATTCAGCCTTTCTCAATGGAATAATTTCTTTGCCGCTTTTGGTAGCGATAATGGTAGTGAGCGATGATAAAAAAATAATGGGACACGAAACCAATCCGGTTTGGGTTAGGTTCTTCGGCTGGCTATCCATTGCTTTCATAACCGGAGCTATCATTTTTTCCGGAGTTTTGCATTTTGCATGATAATTTAATTCATTAAGGAGAAATTTATGTGTGGAATCGTTGGTTATATCGGTCAAAAAAAGGCTTGTCCGATCCTAATTGAAGGATTGCGGCAATTGGAATATCGAGGCTATGACAGTGCTGGCATATCTGTGATTAATGAAAACGGCATTTTTACGGCCAAATCCGCTGGAAGGGTGCAGGAATTGGAAAATAAAATCGGAGAGAAAGAAGTCTTTGGCGAAGTGGGGATTGCTCACACCCGTTGGGCGACTCATGGAAAGCCGAGTGATAAGAATTCGCACCCCCACGGTGATTGTAAAAACAATATCAGTGTTGTGCACAACGGCATCATTGAAAATTATAGGGAGCTTAAGGATTTTTTGATCAAAAAAAAGCATAAGTTTTCTTCTGAAACCGATAGCGAGGTAGTGGCTCATCTTTTGGAAGAATTCAGTAAAAAAATGGATTTTAAGCTGGCGGTTTTTGAAGCGCTGAAGCTTATCAAGGGAACTTATGGTTTGGCAATCATAAATAGCCGTGAACCGGAGAAAATTATCGTAGCTAGAAATGGCAGTCCATTGGTTATGGGGATAGGAGACGGAGAATATATTATCGCATCGGATACGAGCGCTATTGTTCGTCATACCGACAAAGTTATCTATTTTGATGATGGCGAAGTGGCAGAAATTACCAGAGATGGTTTTAATGTGACCAATATTAGAAATAAGAATATAAAGAAAAGCATTACCACGCTTGATTGGACAGTTGAAAAATCGCAAAAAGGAGGATTTGACCATTTTATGCTTAAGGAAATTTTTGAACAGCCTGAAACAATTTTCAACAGCATCCGCGGTCGTTATATTTCAACTGAAGGAAATGCAAAGCTGGGAGGAATGGAAGGTGTGATTGATAGAATAAGAAAGGTAGAAAAAATTGTAATTGTCGGTTGCGGAACTGCGAGGCTGGCTGGAATGGTGGGTGAATATATGCTAGAGGAATATGCCGGCATCCCGACAGAAGTGGATTATGCTCATGAGTTTCGCTATCGAAAATCAGTGATAGACGAGAAAACAGCGTTAATAGCCATCTCTCAGTCTGGTGAAACAGCAGATACATTGGCGGCTGTGAGAGAAGCTAAGGAAAAAGGAGCTTTGACTCTGGGAATCGTCAATGTGGTCGGATCAACTATTGCTCGTGAAACAGATGCCGGAGTATATACTCATAGCGGACCGGAAATTGCTGTAGCCTCAACCAAGGCTTTTACTTCTCAATTGGCTGTAATGACCCTCATAACAGTCCTATTCGGCCGTCAAAGGCAGATGTCCCTGGTGACTGGACAGCGCATAATAAGAGAACTAGATCAGATACCGGCGAAAATAAAAAAAATTCTTTCAGATAATAAGGAAATTCTCAAAGTTGCCAAAAAATATCATCAATATGAAAACTTTGCCTATTTGGGAAGAAAATATAATCATCCGATCGCTTTTGAAGGTGCGATAAAACTTAAGGAATTGACCTATATTCACGCTGAGGGATTTGCCAGCGGGGAAATGAAGCACGGACCGATTGCTATGATTGATGGGAATTTTCCTTGTGTTTTTGTGGCTCCGCGCGATAGCGTGTATGAGAAAAATTTTAGCGGCATACAAGAAATAAAAGCCAGAGGCGGAAAAGTAATTGCGATTGCGACCGTTGGAGATAAGGAAATGGCGAAAGTTGCCGATGATGTGATCTATATTCCAAAGACATTGGAAATGCTGACTCCGATTTTGGCGGCGATCCCTCTTCAGTTATTTGCCTATCATATGGCAGTTCTCAACAAAAAAGACGTGGATAAGCCTAGAAATTTGGCTAAATCAGTGACAGTCGAATAAATATCATTCTCTTGCAGGATCATTCTTTCTGGAGTAAGATTATAATCTATGAATATAGAAAAATTGGAGGCTTTTTTGCAAAAGCACAACCAGCCTAAATTTCGTTTGCAGCAAATTCAAAAAGCTGTCTTTCAGGAGTCTGTTTCCAGTTTTTCGGAAATTTCGACTTTGAACAAGGATATGCGCAAGAATTTAGAACAAGAAATGAAAATCTTGTCGTTTGAAGTGGAAAAAGTTCTGGCTTCGAAAGATGAAAAATCCATGAAAGCTCTTTTGAAACTGAAAGATGAAAATTTGATTGAAGCGGTGCTCATTTCCCCCCTTGACGGAGTTTGGTCGGCTTGTGTGTCTTCCCAAGTGGGCTGTCCTTTGGCGTGCGAGTTTTGTTCTACCGGAAAAATGGGATTTATCCGAAATTTGGCTGCTGAAGAAATCACGGATCAAATACTGTTTTGGAATCAACAGCTAAAAACAAAAAAGGAAAAAGTATCAAATATAGTATATATGGGCATGGGCGAACCTTTTCTTAATTGGGAAGAAGTTAGAAAAAGCTTGGCGGATTTGATTGATGAAAAAAAATTCAATTTTGCTTCCAGAAGCATTTCAGTGTCCACCTCAGGAATTCCGGAGGGTATTGAAAAGTTATCTCAAGAGTTTCCACAAGTAAATTTAGCCTTATCTTTGCATTTTGGTTCCGAAGCCAGGCGAAGCCAAATCATGCCGATTAATCGCAAAAATAATTTAGAAGCTCTAAGGCAAGCTCTTAAAAAATATTTGGCTGTGACCAAAAGAAAAATTTTTTTGGAGTATGTAATGCTCAGTGGCGTCAATGACAGCATGGATGATGCCGATGATTTGATCAGATTTGTGAAATCTGTTGAAAAATTGCAATTGATGCATGTCAATCTGATACGCTATAATTCAACCGAATCAAGATTCCATTCCTCTTCCAAAGAGCGCACCTTGAAGTTCAAGGAATATCTGGCAAGCCACAATTTAGGCGTGACCATCAGGAAAAGTCTGGGTGAGGAGATCCAAGGCGCTTGCGGACAGTTGGCTGCTAAAAAATAATCTTAAAAAGATTTTATATTAGATTCCTATAAAAAAATGAAAAAAGAGGAGAACAAAAAATTATTAGACTCAATTGAATTTCCTCACCATGTGAGAAAACTTAAGAGAGAAAAATTAAAGCAACTCTGCTCTGAAGTTCGCAATTTTCTGATTGACAGCGTTTCCAAAACCGGCGGACATTTCGGTTCTAATTTGGGCGTGGTGGAATTGACCGTAGCTTTGCATTATGTTTTCAATACGCCTAAAGACAAGCTGATTTGGGATGTAGGGCATCAAAGTTATCCTCATAAAATTCTCACCGGAAGAAAAAAGCGTATGCACACCATCCGTCAATTGGGAGGATTGGCTCCCTTTCCTAGGAGAGAAGAAAGCGAATATGATGCATTGAATGTGGGACATGCCAGCACTTCCATCAGTGCAGCTGCAGGCATGGCGATTGCCAATCGCAATAGAAAAAAATCTTCACAAATAGTGGCGGTCATAGGGGACGGATCATTGACCGGAGGAATGGCGTTTGAAGCCCTCAATCATGCGGGAGATGTGAAAGCGGATATGCTGGTGATTCTTAATGATAACAAAATGTCCATTTCCCCTAATGTTGGGGGATTGCGGCAATATCTGACTAGAATTATTTCCTCTCCATCCTATGTGAAAGTGCGGGCTAGGGGCAGGGAAGTTTTTGATAGCGTGCCTAATCTTAAGAGATTATTAATGCGGGCTGAAAGCCACACAAAGGGGATGATTGTTCCCGGAACGTTTTTTGAGGAGCTAGGGTTTGAATATTATGGCCCGATTGACGGACATGACATTGAAAATCTGGTTGAGGTGTTAACCAATCTCAAGAAAATCAAAGGTCCGAAATTTTTACATATCATCACTACGAAAGGGAAGGGATATGCTCCGGCAGAGCAGGATAGGCTATCTTTTCATGCGGTGAGGCCTTTTGATCCGGTGACAGGACAAAAAAATGGCAATCATAAAAAAACTATGAGTTACACCGATGTTTTTTCTGAGTGGATTTGCGAAAAAGCTAAGACTGACGAGAGGCTACAGGCCGTTACGCCGGCTATGTGCGACGGATCGGGTCT
>DPJH01000049.1 GCA_003543115.1 Candidatus Moraniibacteriota bacterium | reverse complement strand
TTCCCAAGAATAAACCGGAAAGAGATCGAAGAAAAAATCGAACAAATAAAAAAAGAAAAAGATATCTATATTCTAAGATCTGATAGGGAAGTGAATAATTTTTTATTGAAACTCAAATCAAGAGACAGAAGCGAATGACTCATCAAGTATAGCCCTGGCGCTAGTTAGATTGACATGACGATTCCTTCATGCTAGAGTTGTTCTTGGCTCTTTTCAGGAATTCGAGCTTGCATTTTTCATCCTAAAATCAAGCTGGAAATTCATTTATAAAACTATTGATAAGCTAAGGAGGAAAANNTTCATGCCGTACGTGTTCTATCTTGCTCATGACGAGGAGCATTACATGCTCACCGTATTTGAGATGTGGAATATCTATGGATCAAAATATGCCGGCACGAACGCAAGAGCTGCGATCAGGGCTGTCACGACTGAGGCGGAAAAGATTTGCAGGGAAAGATTCGAGATAAGCGAGAACAAGATCAAGTTGATCTTGGGCGCAATTCGAAAAGCTCTCAAAAATCATTACGGGCTTTAAGACGAAGAGGCTTATGCATCCGCAGCATGCATAGGCCTCTTTTTTTATGGAGTCATTTTTTTAACTGCCAGTATGCCCATATTAGCAATTGCAATTTTATGTTTTGACAAAAACCATTCTATGGCCTAGAATTTTAAAAACCGTACTTTTTCATAGTCCATTACTGGATTAACTTTGGGAGAAATCAGGGTTGATCTAAAAAACAAGCGAGGAGGAAAGAATGGAAAATGACATCGTGGAATGCAGCGCGGAATGTGGCGGGGAGGTGGATTTTGGGTCGGCAACGCATCATTTGCCTGCGGATCATTGCAGCTGTTATGGCGTTTGTTCCTGCAACAGATGCGGAAAGGCCTATTTTCACTCAAGTCGCTTAAAGGTTTCCCGTTCTGGCGATGCTGGAACAATCGAAGAAGTTTTTGTTATAAACGGAAACCCTGTATATATGACCCGGGATGAAATGGCTGTTTATCTGGAAATATTTAAGAACCGATCTGCGGCTAATATCCAACAATGACAATATCCACCATAGTTCCTGAACAGGGGTTTCAATTTTAAGACCCTGCTTTTTATTTTAGCGGTATAGTTAATATAAGCGTAAATTTGGAATGGATACTTGCTTAAATTTTTTTTAAATATTTTTATTGATAATAAAATCGGGATGCGCGAAGAAACCTTCGCGCATCCCTTATTTTGTCAGAAATGTTATTCTTCTGTCCATTCCTGCATCAATGAAAAAGCTTCATTTATGCCTGTTTTTAACGCTATGCCATGGGGATCGCGTATGAGCAATATTAATGCATATTCAAGGTTTTGCCAACTGCAGGTATCAATATATTTTATAAGAAGCATAAAAATTGCTTAAATGGCTGTTTTGCCCTAAAATAGGGGATATGAAGAGAAAAATATATATCAGCATAAATTTGCCAAAGAAAACCCAAAAAAGCCTTGAGCGAGTGATCGAGGGATGGGAAGATTTGCCGATCAAGTGGATGAAGCCGGAAAATCTACATCTGTCGCTTCTTTTTTTGGGTTTTGTCGATGATGACAGCGCTCTTGAGGTTTGCAAAAAAATCGAACTTCTTTGTCAAAATGAAGAGATGTTTGACGTGGAGCTGAATTCCATCAGGCTCAGTCCTTCTTCAGAGGATGCCAAAAAAGTGGTGCTGACAGGAGAGCATTCAGAAGCGCTAAAAAACTTGGTAGAAAAAATAGAAAAAGAATTAGGCATTTTCAAAGGCTCTAAAAAAGAATTCAGACCGAATATTTTGTTGGGAAAAATTCGCAAGAAGCGCTGGGACGAATTAGAGGAAAAACCAGTGATTGAAAAAAAATTTCCGCTTTTAGTAAATGTAGAATCCGTGGATGTTATGGCCAGTGACTTTGAAAATGATGATGGAGAATATGTCATCATTGAAAGCTGTCCTCTAAATGCGTAAGTCCTAAAATAAAAGAAAATGAAAATTCTTGGCGTGCGCATCGACAATTTTTCTGGAAAAGAGGCACTTGAAAAAGTGGAATTTTTTTTGCAGGAAGACGAGTTTCGCCAAATCACCACTATCAATCCCGAGTTTATCCTGTTGGCGCAAAAAGATCCTGAGTTCAAAAATATAATCAATGCAAGCGATCTTTGCCTGGCAGACGGAATAGGGATTTGGTTTTCCTATCTTCGTTTTGGGAAAATACTTAAAAATCGCGTGGTTGGAGCTGATTTCACCTTCAAGATTCTTGAAACCGCTAATGAGAAAAAGTTGCCTATTTTTATAGCCAACAGCAATGAGGGGCTGAGTAGGTGGGAAGAGATCAGGAAGGCGATTCTTGAAATATATCCTAATCTCATTGTCAGTGGGGCAAATTTGGACAAAAACAGATATGACTTGGATTTATCGCAAGAACAAGCGCAAATATTGTTTTGTAATTTCGGCGCTCCCTATCAGGAAAAACTTATCCACTCGCTAAAAAGCCAAAAAAATAGTAAAATAAGACTAGCTATCGGAGTAGGGGGCAGCTTTGATTTTCTGACTGGAAAGATCAAGCGGGCTCCGAAAATTTTTCAAAAAATCGGCCTGGAGTGGTTGTGGCGTTTTTTTCAAGAGCCGCGCTATCGGGCAAGGAGAATTTTCCGAGCGGTAATAATTTTTCCTATAAAGGTTTTATTTTCTAAATAAATTTAATTAAAAAAATATGGGAGACAAAATAAAAATTATCCGCACAACATATCTGTATCTGGCAATCATCATCAGTCTGATTTTCACGGGAGTCGGAGTAGGCACTTTGATCAACACGGCACTTAAGACTTATGTTTTCCCCAAGGCAGAAAAAGGCGAATATAATCAATGCAATCAACAGCCTCCAGTCTATGCCCTTGAAAGAAAAGGCATGATGAGCGTAGCCACAGAAGACCAAAAGATGCAATTGGAAAATCTTTTGCGCGACTATGAAGAATGGAAGAAGAGCAACACCGGCGAGGAATGCTATAGCGCCCAAAGACAGTCCAATGTCGTCGATTCTTTGACTATGATTATGGTAGCTCTGCCGATTTTGATCGTACACGCCCTCATTATTAAAAAAGATAAAGCTAAAAAAGAGAATGAATAAGAAAATAAGAGTAAGGTTTGCTCCCAGCCCGACAGGATTTATCCATATCGGAAATTTACGGACCGTCCTTTTCGGATATCTATTTGCCAAGAAAAATAATGGCACTTTTATCGTACGCATAGAAGATACGGACCAAAATAGGGAAGTGGAGGGAGCATTGGAAAAAGTTCTAGAAATGCTGCAATGGATCAATATTGTTACGGACGAAGGAGTGATGCTGGATAGTAATGGAAAAGTATTGGAAAAAGGAGAATTTGGACCATATATTCAATCTAAAAGATTGGATTTGTACAAGAGATATGCTCAAGAATTAGTCGAAAAAGGTCACGCCTATCCTTGTTTCTGTTCCGAAGAAAGATTGAATGAAGTGAGAGAAAGACAAAAGACAGAAGGAGAGGCGCCAAAATATGACGGTTATTGTAGAAAATTTTCTGCACAAGAGGCACAGGAGAAAATTGCTAACGGTGAAAAATATGTCATACGAATGAAAGTGCCGGAAGAAAAAACAATAACCTTCACCGATCTTGTTTATGGAGAAATCAGTATTGAAAGTGAGAATGTAGATGACCAAGTCTTGATTAAGTCGGACGGTTTCCCGACCTATTTTTTGGCAGTAGTAGTAGATGATCATCTTATGGAAATCTCACACATTTTTCGAGGAGATGACTGGCTTTCCAGTGCTCCGAAGCTAGTTTTGCTGTATGAATTTTTTGGCTGGGAAATGCCGGCCTTTGTCCATGTGCCTAATGTTATCAGCGGGAATGGAAAAAAGCTATCTAAAAGACGAGACAGTGTGAGCGTAGAGCAATTCAAACAAGATGGATATCTGCCAGAAGCCCTCATAAATTTTTTAGCGCTTCTTGGCTGGAATCCCGGAAAAGGAGAAACACAAGAAATTTTTTCAATAGCTGAAATTATCCAAAAATTTGACTTGGCTCATGTGCATAAGGCCGGAGCGGTTTTTGATCTTAAAAAACTGGACTGGATCAATGCTCAATACATCAAGAAGCTTTCTTTGGATGAGCTCTATCAAAAATCATTGGAGTTTTTGGCGCAGAAAGATTTCTATCGCAATGCCAGTGATGACAAAAAAACGGAAGAATATTTGAAAAAGGTTTTGACTATTGAACAGGAAAGACTGGTAAATTTGTCCGAAGTAGGGGAGTATAACCGATTTTTCTTTACTGATATCGAATACGACAAAGAAATGCTGCGCTGGAAAAAAATAACTGACCAAGAACTGATTGAATCTCTGGAAAAATCAAAGACGGTTCTAGATGAAATCCCGCAAGAAAATTGGGAGATAAAAACATTGGAAGAAAAACTTTTTGCGGCTGCCGGCGACAAGAAAGGCGATCTTCTCTGGCCGCTTCGCGTGGCTCTTTCTGGAGCTCAAAAATCCCCATCACCCATGGAATTAGCTTGGGTTTTAGGCAAATCCGAAAGCCTAAAAAGACTATATTTTGCTTTAGCTAAGCTAAAATAATTCATTCTACTTGAAATTTACCTGCTTTTATGATATAATATAAAAATAGTTATGGTAAAAAAAGAAAATACAAATAAAAAATTATTAAAAATAACTGTTTTGATGGCGGCGATTTTAATCTTTTTTGGGCTTCAATCAGATAAAACAAGAGCGGAAATTTTTGATTGCAGCAAATATTTGAAAAGTAGCGTAACTACAACGGCTGATTGCGATCAGAAATCAGGAGATGCCAAAAAGAAATGCGAAGCCTACGACAAAAAGGCCAAATCTTATTGCGATTTAATTGAAATTAAAAGCAAAACCGGCGTAACTATTCAAAATCAGCTCAACCTCTATAACGCCCAACAAGAAAAAACTGAAAAGGAATTGAAGCAAACTCAGGAAAAGGTAAAAACTACCGGAGAAAAAATTGATGATCTTGATAAGGAAATAAGAGAAAAAGAAAAAACAATCAAATATCAACAAACACTTCTAACCGGCCTTATCCAATCCTACTATGAATACAACCAAGAAGGTGTTTTGCAGATCGTTCTTCTCAAAGAAAGCTTCTCGAATTTCTTTGATCAAAACGATAGGGTAGAACAAGCCAGTAGCAAAGTAAATGATGTTCTGAGAAATATTCAAGAAACCAAAAATGAGCTGGAAAAAGAATACGAGGAAATTGCACAAAAGAAAAGAGAGAGCGAAGAGCTGAAAAAAGAACTGGAAGAAAAGCAAGAAAAGTTGGAATATAATGAACAACAGAAAAAAGCGCTATTGGTGCAAACCAAAGGAGAAGAGCAAAAATATAGAGAACTCTTGGCTAGAGTCGAGCAGCAAAAAATGGAACTCTTTGATTTTAGTTCCGCTGCTAATTCAGATGAACTTATCGCCAGCGTTTCCAGTTATCCAAAACCGGATAACAAATATTGGGCTAGCAGCTGGTATTTCTCCCAGAGAGATTCAAAATGGGGAAATCAAGCGATTGGAAACTCAAAAACACTCATGAGCGGTTACGGATGCGCGGTCACATCCCTGGCTATGGTTTTCAAAAAAAACGGAGCCTCTGTTGACCCTGGGAAAATGGCCAAACAACCGATTTTTTCCTATGACCTTATCAAATGGCCGGGAAGCTGGAGTCCTGGCATAAAACTAGCTTCAAGCATTGCGCATTCCGGAGTCAATTGGTCCACGGTTAGCTCTGAAATCTCCAAAGGCAATCTAGTTATCGTCTATATCAGAAAAACCAATGGCAAAGGGGGACACTATGTGGTAATTCACAATTATGATAAATCCAAAAAAGAATATGTAGTCAATGATCCGTATTTCGGATCTAATCTATATCTATCCACCTCAAAGTCCTTGGTGGGAAAAATCGGAGTGGATAGTGGAGTTGTTTTGGATCAGATGATAATTTATAAAAAATAACCTCGCTTACTATAATTAAAAAAGGATTCGGCCACGAGAGGTCGAATCCTTACAAGAGAATGGTACATAATAGCTTGGACTTAGGCTATTTCTTTTTGATTCTGAAAATTGAATGATTGCCATTTTTTGTAACTGCTTGGATGTTGTCGAAGGAAGCAAGAATGTCTATTCCTTGTTGAGGAATCAAAAAAGCATAATGATTCTTACCTTCGATTCCTTTAAGAAAAACTGGCTCACCACCGTTTGATGATGATATTCGTATCCCCCTTAAATACTCTTTTTCGTGGCCTTTCGTCAATATATTCTTTGATATAATCAGGAGATGGTTTTTCTCATCAAATCCAAGAACGTATACAATCTCAGAGGCATTTTTAAGCTCTTTGGCTATTGCATCAGCTTGAGAGGGATCATTTGCAGCAGCGCTGTAAGACGAAATCAATACCAAATACGTTAAACTGAAAAATATCATCCTTTTCATAAAAATCCTCTTCCTCAATTGTAGTAATTTTACATTAAGAAATGTCAAACAACCAACTTAAAACAAATATAGCACCCGGAAATTTATTTGTAAAGAAAATGAGGCTGTTCATGTAGTTTTGTAGAATTTGAACAAAAGGGAATTATGGGACGCTTTTTAGACAAAATGAGCTTATTTTGGCATACATAGATGTATCCCAAGAAGAACAAAAATTCAAACAAAAGAACTATTTTCCCATAAATTTTTATTTTAAAAAACATAGGAAAAAATTTAATAAAAAATAAAATACTTGGGCATATAAGTATCCTAATATTTATATTTCCAATCCGGATAAAAAAGAGGGGGAATGTTTTCTGCGGAAAAAATTTTTCTATCAAGTCTGCATGGGAGCAATTCAAGCAACAAGCTATATTTTGAATTCAGTGCAATGTCGCAAAAGATATATTGTGCGACACTATCCATATTTCAAAACACAGACCACTCTATATTTTACTATGATGATATATTTATGGTATTCCTACTCTATATTTCTTTTCATATTTCTCCCATCCATCCTAGCGTGCCCTCTAAAATATTTTTTGATTTAAAAAATTAGACAGTTCTCCAACTAACGCCACACGTTTTTGCCTTATAGATTTTATTTTTCTAAATTTATCACTAAAGCATTAAATCAGCCTCTTTTCTTCTATATTCCTATGGGTTGGACTACACAAATAAAACAAAAGCCGCTTAGAAGTCAATTTTAAAGGCCATAAAATGGCTTAAATAAGCCATAAATAAGAAATTAGCTTCTATGAAAAGTAAGGCACTTTTTGTACTTAAATATGGATATTTCTAGGATTATAGCTTTTTATGAAGCTGATGGGCTCCTTCCAAAGATCCGGATCTGTAGCTACTTTAGAATCTTCCTTGAAGTAACCTGGCAATACCTTTCCATGGAATGGTCCTATATAGATTCCGAAATGCAAATGTTCTGACTTCCAAATTCCATTGGATTCACTCATCGATTTGCCAATGAGGCCGATCAACCCTCCCATTTCCACAGCATCACCCCTCTTAACATAGCGTTTTCCCAAATGGCCGTAGACCGAATAGAATTTTTTCTTCGTTTGAGGATCCTTATGGGCGATAATAACAATGCCGCCCCAATTTCTTTTTAGGATTTTTTTTCCATCCTCAGAAAATTCTCCGGGATGAAGCTTTGAATATACTACCACTCCCCGACCGATAGAAAAAACTTTCGTTTCATTCGGAGCTGCAATGTCAATTCCCAGATGCTTGCCCCAAAGTTTTTTATCGTAAATGTTCATTTCCCCAAAACCGGAAACTATATTGCGAAAATTACCGATAGGAAACATTAAATTTGGAGTAAAACGATAAGCCATTTTTTTGAAATTATTTCTTCTTATTTTGATAATCGCGAATTGCTTCATGAAGAGCATCATCAGCCAAATTGGAGCAATGCATCTTGATTGGAGGAAGGCCTTCCAGGGCGTCTGCCACATCATTTCGAGTGATTTTCATCGCCTCCTCAATAGTTTTTCCCTTAGCTAAATCAGTGATCATGGAAGAGGTTGCGATTGCAGAAGCGCATCCCAGAGTTTCAAATTTTATATCCTTGATATATTCTCCTTTTTTCTTATCCTCTTTTACATCGATATATATTTTCATCAAATCTCCGCAAACCGGATTTCCGACCATTCCCACTCCTGAAGCGCGCTTCATTTCTCCTTGATTATGAGGCTTAGTGAAATGCTGTAAAACTTTTTTTGAATATTGCATATTTTTCCGTTAGTTTTTATTTTTTTGAATAGTATTCCTTAAGAACCGTACCAGAAATTTTTCTCAAACGTTCTGTAATTTCCTTTAATTTTTTCACCACCATATTAATTTCGGCTTTGGTAGTGAATTTCCCAATAGTCAATCGCAATGACCCATGAGCCTCTTCCGGGCGCAAGCCAATCGACAAAAGGACATGCGAAGGAGAAAGTGCTCCTGATGAGCAGGCAGATCCAGTTGAACATGCAATTTGATTTATGTCAAGCGAAAGCAGCAATCCTTCTCCCTCAACCGAGTCAAAACTAAAATTTGCATTATTAGGAGAGCGTTTTATTTTTGATCCGTTTAATTTCGCTTTGGGAACTTCTTTAAGCACTTTTTCTATGAGATAATCGCGCAAAGCCGTTATTTTTTTACTATCTTTTTCCTTATTTTTTTTCACCAATTCAATAGCCTTGCCCAAGCCTACAATACCGGTCACATTATGAGTGCCGGCTCTCATTTTGTATTCCTGATCTCCTCCTTCTTGGATTTTTTTGATAGGAGTTCCCTTTCGGATATATAATGCCCCTACTCCCTTGGGTCCATAAATCTTATGCGCTGACATTGAAAGAAGATCTACTCCTAATTTTGAAACATTGCAATCAAAATAGTTTATAGCCTGAGTAGCATCGGTGTGGAAAACCAAAGGAAAGGAATTTTCTTCCCTAGCAGCATTAATCTTTTTAACTAGCTTCCCTATCTTTTCAATGGGCTGCACTGTTCCAATTTCATTATTCACATACATTATAGACAGCAAAATAGTGTTTGCTCTTAATGCTTTTTCAATGTCGCTGATCTTGATGAGTCCGTTCCTGTCCGGACGAATATAGGTTACCTCTGCCAAGCCCTCTCTTTCAACAGCTCGAAATGAATCAAGAACGCAGTGATGTTCAAAAAGAGAAGTGATGATGTGCGGCTTGATGAAATCCCTGTTTTTTTGCGCGCAATAGGATTTCAAAACACCCTTAACTGAAAGATTGTTGGATTCCGTGGCTCCACTAGTGAAAATAATTTCTGCCGGAGAACACCCAAAAAAATCTGCTACATTCTTGCGAGCTTCATCCATGGCTTGCAAAGCTGTTTGTCCAAAAGAATGGATAGACATGGCATTGCCGAAATTTTGCGAAAAATAAGGCAACATTTCCTGAAGAACTTCCTTGTCAACCGGAGTGGTAGCGGCATAATCCAAATAAATTTTCTTTGACATATTTTTTTCAACATTATTTTATTAGATGGCTCAATTTTATATCTTTCAAGGTTTTCTCAATTTGTTTGCCTAAAAGAGTCCACACGCTTTTCAATGAGCACGCCTCTTCCATACAACAAGCTTTTCCTACGCATTTCATAGGCTCAATAGGGCCTTCTAAGGCAATTACGATTTCTCCTACAGAAATTTTTGAGGCGGGTTTTTTCAAGGCATATCCCCCATTGGTTCCTTTAAAGCTCTCTACTAAATCAAATTTACGCAGAATATTGAGAATTTTTTCTAAATATTTTACAGAAACCATCTCCTCTTTGGCTATAACCTTGATTGCTTTGGTTTTGCTTTTGGCTTGAGCCAGATTGACCATAGCCTTTAATCCATATTCGGTTTGTGCAGAAAATTTCATCCTTAAAAAACTTAATTGTTATTTATGATGGGATTGTTTTCTTAAAATCAAAAACATACCCTACCAATTTAGTATAGATTAATAATATCGCAAAAGCAAAAATGCGTCAAGGAAACTAAAAAGCCACAAAATCACTCTTGATTTCATCAAAAATACATTTTTTTACCATTACTTCACAGATGGCATGCCAGGCGCACATATCAAACAAAGATAAATTCCTAAGTGCTGATTATGTTAATTAGACAGGAAATTCCCTCAGAAAAAGCCAGTGTCACAATAACAAAGAGAAAAAGTGTTATAGTAATAGCAAATTTAAACATTTCTTCATTTTTTGGATTTTCAATATCTTTAAACATTTTTTTGTTTTTATTGATTTTAACGATAATAATTGTAGCATAAAATAAAAAATTTGTCATCATCCACTCAGTTGCAAGCTAATCAAACAAATACATGAGTTTCCCATATTCCCTAACCTCCATTTCTTCTTTAGGAATAAAGAGAAGAGCGGCTGAATTCAGGCAATATCTCTTTCCTCCCCGATCCTTAGGTCCATCATCAAAAACGTGTCCCAAATGTGAATCGGCGTAGCGTGATCGAACTTCGGTTATTGTCGAAAGAAAACCTTTTTTTTCGCGCAAAACCACTCTTTCAGGATCAATAGGCTTCACAAAAGACGGCCAGCCTGTTCCTGAATCATATTTATCCCGGGAAGAAAAAAGCGGCTCGCCTGAAATTCTATCGACATATATGCCATCCGCCTTATTGTCATTATATTCATTTTCAAAAGCCCTCTCCGCCCCCTCTTCTTGGGTAACCTTATATTGAAGATCGGACAGGTTGTTTTTTAAAGTTTCATCAGACGGTTTTTGATAGTCTTTAAAATCCAAATCGGCTGGCAATTCGTTGGAAATCGGATAATTTTGTAAAAAGCCTTTCTCGGCAGCCTTATTTTTATGTTCATTGATAAACCTATCTCTTCCGGAAGATTGGCGGTATAAGTTATATCTTAGGGGATTTTTTTTATAATAGTCTTGGTGATAGACTTCTGCTGGCCAGAATTTTGAGCGCGGAAGAACTTCAATGGAAACCGGCTTGTCATAAATTTTACTATTGTTCACCTTTTCAATAACTTCTCGGGCAATTTTTCTTTCTTCGTCATTTTCAACATATATAGCCGGCGCATATTGGACACCGCGATCAGAGAAAGATCCGGTCGCGTCCGTCGGATCGCCATAAAAAACCAGATGCTCGACAAGACTCTGATAGCTGGTTACCGAAGGGTCGTAAGTTATTTCCACCACTTCGCGATGTCCGCCATTCGCATAGTTTTCATAATTCGGATTTTCCGCATTTCCGCCTGCATACCCCGAAACCACACTGACTATCCCTTTAAGTTTTTCAAAATCAGCCTCAACACACCAGAAGCATCCTCCGGCAAACATAGCGGTCTTTGTTTGTATATTTGATGTAGACATAGGTTTATTCTTATAGGTTAGTGATCCAGAAAGCATCGATATGATCAGAACAAAAACCAGAAGGGTTAAAAATATAATAAGTATTATTTTAATTTTCATAACTATTTCGGCTTCATTAAATAAAGTCTCATATATGATATATTACAAGATGCAACAAAAATTTATAACCAAAAAATTTAGAATCAATATGCTATTTGTTACAAGAGTTCATGGAGAATGGATTTTATTTTCCGATAGCAGGATAGGGTTTGACCCGGTAATCTAATTAGATTAAAATAGAGTAAATCTATGAGAATATCCTACAGCGCGTTTGATACCTATCAAAATTGCCCGCTGAAATATAAATTTCAAAATATCGACCGCATCAAAACTCCCAAATCCAAGGAGGCGGTTTTTGGCTCTACCGTGCATGACACCATGAAATTTATCCACACTCCATCTATTCTCTCCCCTACTCTAGACCAAGCCATGGAACACTTTTCTTTAGCTTGGAATCCGGCGGTTTTTGATTCTCCTGATGAAGAACGGGCCGCTTTTTCCCAAGGAGTCAGAATCATTCAA
The DNA here is from genome assembly GCA_003543115.1 of Candidatus Moraniibacteriota bacterium. GTDB lineage: Bacteria > Patescibacteriota > Minisyncoccia > Moranbacterales > UBA2206 > UBA8518. Next base: position 10,443 of record DPJH01000049.1, on the reverse strand, counting down.
GATTATTACCAAAAAAACAATCCGGCCAATTTCAATATTGTCGATTTGGAATCGCGATTTCAAATCGAAATCGGAAACAAAGAAAATCAACACGTCATCTCCGGAATCATCGACCGTATTGATAAAACGGAAGATGGTTATGAAATTATTGATTATAAAACTACCAAAAAAATGCCTTCTCAAGACAAGGTAGACAGCGACATGCAGCTTTCCGTCTACCTCCAGGCTTTCCTTTCCCGTTATCCGAAAGAAATCGATAATATTGGAAATTTGAAAGTCAGTCTCTATTATTTGAAACACGGAGTAAAGCTTTCCGCCACCAGAACCGTGGAACAACTCAAAAAAAGCGAACAACTCTTCTTGGAAGCCATCCAGCTTATCGAGCAAGGAAAATTCGAGGCTAATATGAATCCTCTTTGTGATTGGTGCGGCTATCAAAACATCTGTCCGATGTGGAAGCACAAATTCAAAGAAACCAGAAAAATTGATACGGAGGAAGTTAATGCTGCCATAGATGAATATATTGAACTTAAATCAGCCATTTCCATAACCAAAGATCGCTTGGGAGAAATCCAAGAAAAGGTGTTGCAATATATGGATCAGGAAGGCGTAGAAAGAGTTTTTGGTTCGCAAGGAATCATTGCCCGATCAGTACGAAAAACCTATAAATATGACGAAAAAAAGATTCGTGAAATCCTGGAACCTCTCGACAAGTGGGAATCAGTTTTGAAAGTGGACGGCATCGCCCTTAAGCAAATTATGGAAATTCTTCCCTATAACGCCAAGATTGAAATTGAGAAAGCCAAAGCAGTCGACAAAGAAAGCAAAAGCATAGCGGTAAAAAAGAAATAAGAGAAACTTTTTTGCTCCACAAGAAAAATTTTGCATTTTACTGCAAGATTTTTCTATTGGCTATTTTTATATATATTAAAAAAATTATTTTTTGTCGGATTAGGTTATGACTAGAGTCAGAACATTTTTTGGCAATCACCCTTGTTACCAAAAACAATTCCATCTATAGCTACCTAATCCTTGTTTTCATTAATACAAGGATATATTAAGTTTATTTCACGAACTAATCAATGCCTTTTTGAACTTTTCTTCCAGATCGTTTTTCACCTTTTCGATATTTTTGGAAAAAACTCGCAATTCTTGAATGCTGGCAGTGCCACGGACCTTGAGCAAAAGGCATCCGCTTTCTTCCATGACCTTTATTCTTTGCGGAGCAGTCTTTAAACGCATTTTGATATATCCCACCGTGATGCTTGTCACATCGGGATGTTTCAAAAGAAAATCAACTACCGGTTTGGCTGCATCAATAACGGTTGTATGCCTGCCGCCGATCTTTCCGCCTGAACGATGATTACTTTTGTTCATGGAAATATGTTTATCGAATAATGGTTCCCTTAGATTCTCTTCCTTCCAAATAATCCTTGAGATTGTCTAAATTTTTTCCATTCATTATAGCCACTTCCAGTCCGAAAGCCTCCGCTTCCTTAGAAGCGATCGGATCAAACGGAGCGTTCATGCCGGGATCCCATGTATCGCCCACCATCTGGCGGAAATCTGACCATGAAATTTCTTCAATTTTTTTTGCGTCAGAAAATTTGTTCGGATCCTTATCGCATACATAATCAATGTTGGACAGATTGACTACTTTTTTTATTCCAAGATATTTGGCCAAAATTACAGCATCGAAATCCGTAGAAAATCCGGGACGCCATCCGGCTGCCACCAGAATAGATTCCTTGAAATTATAGAAATCTTCCAAGTCATGAGGGTTCTTATTTATTCTCGGATGGGCATATTCCCGAAAAACAGTTCTGATAAAATGAGCATTCATTCTGGTAGCATGGATCCCCAGCCAATCCTTGTCTTCATCCGTAATGACAGCACTAGCCTTGGCGGCTGCTTCTTGATACTTTCTACAAATTTTTCCACCGCCTGTGATAAGAATAAATTTAAAACCATTGGCAATCTGCTCTTCGATAAGAGTTTTGAATTTTTTGACAAACTCCCAATCAATTTCTTCCGGAACAATAAGTGATCCTCCGAGCGAAATGATAACTGTTTTTTCTTGCATACTTTTTGAGATTATAAAATTAATAAACTATTTGGCGCATCCTGAGCTCTCAGTTCTGCCTTGCAATAGCGCTTCTTCAGCAGAATGAAAACAAACAATATTTTCCGGTTTTATCCTTTTGGCATATGAACAGCCGGGAGGATAGAATTTATTGGAATTTCGACTCCCTACAAAAGCGCAGTTCTCAGTGGTTGTGGCAATTTTTCCAGAGGCTATATTTTTCTCTCGGGGTTCTTTTTTCTCTTCTAGGCCGCTAGATTCCATTGTAACACTATTTTCCTGTTCTGGGCTAATTTTAGAGCTTTGACAGGGTTTTTCTATTACAACAGAGCTATTTTGGTTCTTTTTACCTTGGATATAGCCCATTTCAAATGAAATGGCTGAAATCAATATGAAGCCAAAAACCAACACAATTTTTGCTTCGTGACTAAGACAAAAGATTTTTAGAGATTTTAAAAAATTTTCCAACATCATTATAATATGCGAATAAAATTAATTAAAAAAGATATCTATTGTATCTTTTGCTATAATTACCATTCGGCACTTATGATAATATTGATGTATTGACATTATACCATATTTTGCTATAATTAAATTCGTTATCGTCTATGGCAGTGTGGTGATGGACAAATGTCATGACGAAATGATTCACATATCTAAGAATTATATAAAATAGAAAAATATGGCACATCGTAAAGCTGGCGGGTCCACCCAACTGGGTCGTGATTCGATATCAAAAAGACTGGGAGTAAAAATCTTTGGCAATCAAAAAGTCTCTGCTGGAAATATTATCATTCGCCAAAGAGGAACAAAATGGAGAGCAGGCAAAAATGTAAGAAGAGCGGAAGATGATACTTTGTATGCAGTAATTGACGGAATAGTATCATTTGCTAAGAAAAAAGTGCGGACTTTCACAGGAAATTTGGAAAAGAAGAGATTTGTTTCAGTAATACAATCTGAGGAACAGGCTGAAAAGAAGGCACCCAAACCAAACGGACGCAAAGCTAAATTGAAAACAAAGAAAAAATAATCTTGCCTATAGAACAAAAAACATCCCTATATCGGGATGTTTTTTGTTCTCATAATTTTTAGGCAAGCATTTTCAAAACATCATCCAATTTCACCGTAGCCACTCCCAACACACTGTCCGCTCCTCCGTAGTAGATAAAAATCACTCCCTCTCGCACAACTGTTCCGCAGGGAAAAACAACACTGCTGATTTGACCATGAAGCTCATATTCCATTTCCGGTTCCATAATGTTATAGGAGGTGCGAGCCAAAACAATTTCCGGATTTTTCAAATCAAGCATAGCAGCACCTAGTTTATAGACCCCATTATTGACCCCATGATAAAAAAGCAGCCAGCCTTTTTCAGTTTTGATGGGGGGAGTGGAAAGGCCGATACGAAAAGAATCCCACATCCCTTCTCTGGGAGACATCAGTTTTATATATTCTTGCACTCTCTTTTTGGAAAAATCCAGAGAGTCCATATAGTCAGCGCAAATACTTGATCCCAAACGGTGAATCATAAAATATTTTCCTCCGATCTTTTCAGGAATGATGCAGGCATCCTTATCCCATTCTTTTTCCGGAGAAACAATGATCGGCTCTGTCCAATTCCATTTTTTGTCCAGGAAATCTTTAATAGAAATTGAACTGATAGCCACTTTTGGAGAATCGATTCCATTGTAAGCCGTATAAAAAATATAAATCTTCTCTCCTACTTTCACGATGCGCGGATCTTCACATCCCGAATTGCCTCCCGGAATTCCCTTGTTTTCAAAATACATCCTTGGCCAATAAGCAGGATCCGGTAAATTTTCAATTATCGTAAATCCATCTTCTGTCGATGCATATCCTACGTATGACGTATTATCATCCGACATAGCTCGGTAGAGAATATGAATATTGCCTTCCAGTTCAATAGCAGCCGGATTGAAAATAGCCTTAGCTCTCCATTTGGTGCTCGGATCAGGAGAAAGAATCGGATTTTTTTCGTATCTTTTGACAATTTTTGCTTTTCTTTCCTTGTCCATGGCATTCAAAAGAAGATCCAGTTCCACTTCTGCAAAAGCGCATGTAGTATCAGCTGCTCCGTAAAAAATTCTCAGTTTTTTATCGATCACCATCGCGCCGCTTGGAAAAACGATATTATCCACTTGTCCATGCAATTCATAACTGGCTTCCGGAATCAGAAAAGCTTCCGTAGTTCTTTTGATTATTTTCTTAGGGTCCTCAAGATCAGTCAAAAAAGCTTCGATTCCAAAAACTTTTTTATCGGTAAAATAATTTTGAATGTGGCAATAGACAAACAGCCAACCGTCTTTTGTTTTTACCGGAGGAGCTCCGATTTCCACATGATCCGTATCATTTCGTTTCAAGCTGATGACATGATTACCCATTTCTCCATAGAATTTTTCCCAATATTTTTCAGACCACATATCGGATTCTTTTTCAAACTGGACTATGCAAATTTTTGAAGGCGGATTGTCGGTGTTGACAGTAAGAACAGCCGTGAATTTTCCATTTACTTTCTCAGGAAAGAGAGACATGGCCTTGGCATTAAAAGGCGTCACTAGATGCTTCTTATCGATTTTTTTCAAATCTTTCGAGGTGGCCAAGGCCACTTTTATGTTTTCTGCTGAAAAAGGATAACCGGAAAGAGCTGTATAAAAAATATAATATTTTCCGTCAATTTTGGTGATGCGAGGATCTTCACAGCCAAATTTTTCCCATTCCATTTCCGGTATGATCAATTCTTTGCGATTTTCAAAATTTATACCATCCAAGGATTCCGCATGCCCTATAACAGAAAGGTTGATATTGAAGCCACCCACATTTTTCTTCTCCGCAATTGCGCGGTAGACCACCTCAATTCCTGTCCCCTTTTTCACCGGACACCAATTAAACACCGCTGAATTTTCCCAAGGGTTTTCAATAATAGGAGCAAGAATCGGATTATGAGCGGATCTTTTCACATGAAACATATTTGAGATATTAACCTAATTATTTTTCTGATTATATATTTATTTTTTCCATGATTGTTCTTTTGTCGCCGACAAGCTTTTCCAAAAAATCATCCAACTTAGAGCTGGCAACGCACATTACCATATCCGCTCCTCCGTAATATATATGCAGCATATCGTCCTTGATCACAGCGCCGCAAACATACACCACGCCGGCTTTCATGCCTTCATTTTCATAATGTTCATCCGGTTCCAAAATAGGCACGCGCGAACGATAGAGAATTTTTTCCGGGTTATGATGATCCAAAATCATTGCTCCTATCTTATAGCGGTTAGGATCATTCTTATCCATAGCATGGTAGAAAACTAGCCAGCCATATTTAGTCCTGATCGGTGGAGCTCCTGTTCCTCGTACGATATTATCCCAATGATTTTGCCTATCCGGATCCTGATAGCCTTTTCCATGTGCCGAAGGAAGACTGTTGATATAATTCTCACCATCAAAATCTTCAAAGCTGTCAATATATTCAATATGGACCTTTGGACTCAAGCCATGAATAATAGCAAATTTTCCATTGATTTTTTCGGGGAAAAGCACCCAATTTTTTTGGATCTGTCCCGGTTTGGAAATGAGTCTTGTCTTGTTCCAGTTCCAGCGATGATTAATAAAGTCCTCGTATTTAATGGATGTAATGGCTACGCCTGGAACATCATGTCCATTGTAGGCTACGTAGGTCATATAAATCACGTCGTCCACTTTTGTAATGCGTGGATCTTCGCACCCGCCGCAACATCCACCTCCTGACTCATAAACCGCTTTATCAGTGCATAGTGGAACATATTTCTTTCCATGCACTCCTTCAAATTTTTCTCGAGGAACGTAGACTGGGAAGCCAAGACGCATGTCAAAATCAAAACCATCCTCACTACAAGCATATCCCAAGGCGGAGACATTATCCTCTCCTATTGCACGGTATATCAGATGGAATTTTCCTTCAGCATGGATGGCAGCGGCATTGAAAACCGCTTTGCTTTCCCATTTATTTTTCGGGTTGGGAACCATGATAGGATTTTTTTTATGGCGTTCAATAATGACTCTCCTGTTTTTTTCAGCATGAAAATTGGGAATCGTAAAATCAACAGTCATTAGCTCGCCGTTAACAACATAATAGACAAAAATATTTTTATTCTTCCAAGAAGCTCCTATTGGATGGGATTCCTTGATTTCTTTCAATGGAAAGCTTTGTTCCCAAATATGCCTGTCTGATCTCCAGATAAGTTTATTCGGATTTTTTTCCTCAAATAAAGCTCCGCCAATTTGCAAATAAAAACGTCCGTCTTGAACAAAGGACGATTCATAGAGAAGAAAGATTCCTTCTTTAAGATTTATGGCTTCAATCATTTTTAAGCCGTTGTGATCAAAAAATTTCTGCCTGGGAGTGAGGATGTATTCTTTTTGGATTTCCCAACTCTTAAGAGAATTAGCGGTGGCAAAATAAATAAAATTTTCCCCGGTATACGCCGTATATTTTCCTTGATAAGTATTTTTCTGGGCAAAAATAAGTTTATGTTTGATAGTTTTCGTTGTGCAATTTTCTTGGAAAATCAAATCGCTCAAAGAGTTTGCAAAAGCAGTTACTCTGTCGTTTTCGGTGTCTCTTTGGTAATTCAGCACCAGTTTGTCATTGATTTGGCCTATGTTTACATTGGAAAAGCTTTCCAAAAAAACATCATAGCCGAAGCTATTGACAATAACAATCTTTTTTTCTTCCTTGAAAGGCCCGTTGTCATCCAAACTTTTAACAAAAAACTGCCTATTTCTCTCAAATAAAACGTGCAAGCTTTGATTGAAAGCAAATATTTTTAAATACCGGCGAGGATGCTTATCTTCGTCAGGCTCCGTTTCTCTCGGGCGCAAGTCTTTTTTAATATTTGTTTTTCCGTTTTTTTGCTGCGACCAAAGAGCTCTTCTTCTTGGCACTGCCGCATCAATTTTCCTTGACTGGCTTTCCCAAAGGATCTCAGCCGTCTCTTCTTCTTTTTCCAAAGAGGAATTTTTACGAAAGAAATTAGCAAATTTTTTGAGCATAGTATTTTTTGTTTTTTATGGCCTTGGTAGAAATATTTTCATCCGCTGTTCTGTGATATTATACCACATTTTCAAAATTTAAAGAAATCAGCTCTTAAATAAAAAACAGGAAAAAGAAATTCTTTCCTGTTTTTGCGTGAAATCAAACGTCGGTTTATTTTCTAGAGCTATTTCCTGCGCTAGCTTTGATAAATTCATTGAAAATAGGATGTCCCTTAGAAGGGTTGGTTTTCAGTTCCGGATGAAATTGAGTTCCCAGGAAAAAAGGATGCTCTGATTGAGGCAGCTCGGTTATTTCCATCAATTTTCCGTCCGGTGATTTTCCGGAAAAGACCAATCCGGCTTTTTCCAATTCTTCGATGTAATCAAAGTTAACTTCCCACCTATGCCGATGTCGCTCATTTGTTTTGAGTGATTTGTACGCTTTATTAGCCAGACTTCCTTTTTTGATGATGGCCGGATATGAGCCCAGTCTCATTGTGGCTCCATAGTTTCCGTCTTCCAAATTCTTTTTTTGCTCTGGAATAATATCAACTACCGGGTTTTTCGTATTGCGATTCACTTCGGTAGAATTAGCATCTTTTTTGCCTAAAACATTGCGAGTAAATTCAATAACAGCCAGCTGCATTCCATAGCACAATCCCAGAAAAGGAATCTTTTCTTTGCGCAAAAACTCAATGACTGAAATTTTTCCTTCAATCCCTCTGGAACCAAAACCTCCCGGAATAACCACACCGTCATATTGGCGGAGATTTTCTAATTTCTCCGGATCTTTTTCATAGATCTCACTGCTTATCCAGTCGATTTCCGGCTTAACTTGATTGAAATAGGCTGCGTGTTTGACCGCTTCAATAACGCTGATATAGGCATCGGACAAAACAAAATCTCCCGTATCGAAATATTTTCCAACAATTCCTATCTTCACTGTTCGCTTGGGATTTTTTATTTTATCCACCAAGTCATACCATTTTTTCAAGTCGGTTTTGTTGTATTTTAACTTCAATTTCTTTAGGATCAAACGGCTGAAATCATCCCGTTCAAAATTAATCGGCACTTCATAAATACTCTCGATGTCTGGAGCAGAAATAACATCTCGTTCCGGAATATTGCAAAACATAGCGATCTTTTCCTTGCGCCTTTGATCAAGATAAGTCTCAGCTCTGGCAATAATGAAATCCGGCTGGATCCCAGCGCTGTTCAAGGTACGCACCGCATACTGGGTCGGCTTGGTTTTCATTTCGCCCACCTTGGAAGGAAGAGGTAGATAGCTGACCATAACCACTATCACATCGTCAGGATGCTTGATGCGCATCATACGAGCCGCTTCAAGGAAAAGAATGTTTTGATATTCCCCGACCGTCCCTCCGATTTCAATTAGCGTGATGTCTGATTTGGCTTTTTCCGATGCTTTTTCAATCCTTTCAATCACTTCCAACGGAATATGAGGAACAACCTCCACGCACTTTCCCTTATATTTCAAATCTCTCTCTTTGTGAATGACTGATTCGTAAATACTGCCCGTAGTCATATAATTTTCCGGCGGGAGGGTCACATCCAGGAATCTTTCATAATTTCCCATATCCTGGTCAGTTTCTAGTCCTGAGTCGAGAACAAAAACTTCTCCATGTTCGGTAGGGTTCATGGTGCCGGCATCAACATTAATATACGGATCAATTTTAAGAGCTGTCACGCTAAACCCTCTTGCTTTTAAAATAGCTCCTATGGAGGAAGTGGTAATTCCCTTTCCTACCCCGCTCATGACTCCTCCCACGACAAAGATGTATTTTCTGTTCTTCATGAAATTCTTTTCGAATTATGAACTTATACACATCCGCCATAGCGGACTAACGTACGAATTCAAATTCTTATTTTAAAAAATTTATAACCTATCCAACCCTATAAAGATCATTTATAGAATATACACAAAAAGCCGCCTCCCCTGCGACTTTGTTTGGTTTTCAAAAATCCTTTAAGCGCTTTCTACAATCACGGCAATGCTGGTCTCAATAGAATGATCTAATTTAACGGGAACCTCATATTCGCCCAATTCTTTTATGGGATTTTCCAGTGCAATTGCCTTTTCTGAGACTAGAATTCCTTCCTTTTTCATGGCGTTGGATATCTCCTTAGAATGCACAGATCCAAATAATTTGCCATTTTTTTCTTTCATTAGGATCGTAACTGACCTGCCTTCAATCGAATCAGCCAAAGCCTGGGTTTTTTCCAAATCCATCTGATCTTTTTCTTTTTGTTTGCTTTTGATGTCCGTAATTTTTTTCACAGATCCGGCATTCGCAATTTCCGCTAACTTTCTAGAAAGCAGGAAATTCCTGGCATAGCCTTCAGCCACCTCTTTGAGGTCGCCCTTTCTACCGAGTCCTTTAACATCTTGAAGTAATATGACTTTCATGAATTTTATACCAAATTTATATATCTCATTGTAACAAAAAAGAAAATGTATGACAAGTTATCGCAAAAAAACGCAAAATTGGCTATTTTTCCAAAGGAATTTCCAATATTGCCGGCAGGTGATCCGATATCTGATCATCAAGCACTCTGACTTTTGCTTGGATGCTTTTCGTACAAAGAAATAAATCCAAGAACTTTGATGGCTTATAAGCCGGAAAAGTCGGGCTGGAATCGATGATTTTCAGATCGGATTTTTCCAGAAGAGCTTCAAGTTCCGTGAAGCCTTTGAAAATATTGAAATCGCCACAGATGATTTTTTTCTTGTTCTCCAAATCCAGTTTTCCTATCGCTTCAAACTGTTTTTTTCTGGCACGCTTATTCAAAGAAAAATGAGCCAGAAGCAAACTGACCTTATTGGGCAAAATAATTTCATAGACCAGTTTCTTTGTTCCGCTTTTAAGATAATGCAATTTAAACAAAAAGTCTTCTTTAGCTATGAAGGCGTTGCCTTTGTTGTAGAAAAAAGGAGTTTTTCGCAGAAAGCTTCTTTCTCCATATTTTGTTTTTACATCATAGAAAGAATATTCCTCATCGATGAGAGCTTTGATTTGTTTGCCTTTTTTGATTTCAACCAAACAGATCATATCCGGATTTTCTTTAGCGATAATGTCTTTCAGTTTTTGTAAAATCCGCCTTTCCACAATCTTAGGAAGGAAGATATAGCGATGGAATTTAGCGATATATTGCCAAAAAAAACCATTAACCCCGATGCAATAGCTCAAATTAATCAACAGTATTTTGAATTTCTTTTTCTTCATAGTTTTTTGTTAGACAGATTCTCTTCCTATGCATGATACTATATTTTGGAAAAAATAAAAATCCAATTATAAAAGGTG
>DPJH01000006.1 GCA_003543115.1 Candidatus Moraniibacteriota bacterium | reverse complement strand
TGTCTTAATGAATATTAGTTTAAGGATATGGATTTTAAACCTTTTTCAATAGAGATATAAATAAGGTTATTTTTTTCATTCAGTATTATACTATGGGAATTTTGTATCTGGAGGTTATAATATTGTTTGAGTATTTGACCTTCCTTGTTTAAATAGATTATTCGGGAATTTGCCTTGTCTAATATCAGAGTGTTGCTGCTTTCTGTATCGATGAAAATTTTTGAAATCTCGATCGGCGTAGCAGTGTTTTCCACTTGGAAAGAATCTCTTTTTCCTTTGAATATTCTTAAAATAGAATCATTTTTAGCAATGAATACGCTTTCATTGATAGAAAAATCAACAATATTGCTTAAATCAAAGCTTTCTTTGAGCCAGTTTGTTTTTTCCCCAAAACCGCCTTCCGAGCGAGGATAGCGGTAAATTTGATTGTTTTTCGAGTCTACCAGATAGAGATAGGTAAGGTATGTTCCCATTGCTGATATTTGTGCGTCTCCAGGAATACTTATAGAATTTTCTTGAAAGTCTTTTGAAGTAGGGCTGAAAGAAATTACCCTTTTATTTTTATTTATAAAAAAGATAAGATTTAAATCGTTCATTTCTCTTGCATAGGCTGGAACATCAAAGTCTTGGGGGAAAGAGAATTTTATATTTTTTTCTATATCGACGATTTCTTTATTTGTAATGGCATAAATCCTCTCATTTAATCTGATGGTATCAAGTATGTCATTGTCAGTCGAAAATACATTTTCTATATTTTCAATGTGTTTCACATTTATATCCTTTTCTAGAGGAATTGTAGCAATATCAACCACTTCCGGAATAGGTTGGATGTTTTTTTGCTCCGCTTTTTCATTAAGAAATTTAGCTATAAAAATAGGCACAATAAAGATTAGAATTAGAACCAGGAGGCCATAGAGTTTTTGAGGATAGTCCATTTTTAAAACAATTCTTTTCATCCTTTCAAAACTTGGAGTTATCCTTGAGGATACTGTTCGGATGAGTCCGGATGTTTTTTTAATGAGAGAAGCGAAGAGTCTCTTATTTCTTTCAGAAAGAATCGACTCATAAGTAAGCTTCTTCTTATTTTGAATATCTGGCTTGGATGAAATGTTGTTTGAAAGAGATGTGTCCGGATTGGAAGATTTCCTTTTTTCAATATATTTTTGAAGACAATCCTTTCCTTTATTTATGGCGAGGGGAGGAATATTTTTGAGAGCGGATAAATTTTTAGTTAGGGAAGAAGCCGCATTTTTCAAGAAATCTATGACTTTCTCTTGATATGAAACAGCATGTTCGTTTTCGTATTTTGTGTCTGCGTATAAATCTTCTTTGATATATATGTGTCCCGTTTTTTCATCTATAAATTCAGAGTGAGCCCGCTTAATTTCATCGTTCAGGTTGGCATCTTCAATTTGAGGATCAGGATCCTTGTTTGCTGATTTTTCTTTGAAGGCTTCGCTGCTAAAAGCATTCAAGGATTGCTTCGAAGATTTTTTTATCGGATTTTTTTTAATGGGAATTTCCTTATCATCAAAATCAGTAATTAATACTGCCACCCTATCAAGCTCGTTTCCAAGCGCGGTTCGCAGAAATTGAACAAATTCTTTTTTTGAGAAACGCAAAGCGCTTTTCTTTATTTCTTCCAGAGAAAATATATCGAATATACGGGAGGTGGTGACAATAAGCTTGTCATTTTTTTCCATTCTTCCGCTGGAAACATTGACAAATGTCTTTAAGGGGTTAGGCTCGCTGTCGCCCGGAGAAAGACCCTCGCTTATGTCGGTTAATATTTTTGAACGCAAAAGAAAAGCAGAGGCATTTCCTGCTTGAGAAAGATGAAGGCCATTTTTTTCTGTTACAGCTATGAGAGCATTTAGTTTTCCTAACCAGCTGATGTTCCCATGTTCGGCTAGATTGGAAAGGGCTAGATTGGCTTTATGCAGCGACGCTTCAAGGCTTTCGATAGGGCCTCTCTTGGGTTTGGAAAAATATTCCTTTTTTATGATAGAAACAAGATAATTGACTATATAGGAAGAATCCTCGGACTCATCAATTACTTCAAAAACCCCAATAAGAGTTCCCAGATTCTGGCTGTCGATATTTTCTGGTTCTTGAATTAGGACTTGGATAAAGGGGCAAGATTCTCGATTTCCACAAACCAAAATACTCTCAAAATCTGGCTTGATTTCAATAAATTTATTGTTTAATTTCTTTCTGGTCATAAATTCCTTAATTTTGTCCTAATTATAGCATAAAATGCTTCTAGGGGGTATTTTTTATAATAAGGGGATAAATACCTATTTTTAGCGTATTTCTAGTTTACTTTTTAAGCTGCAGGCATTATACTATTGTATATAGCCAACAGTTATCAATATAAACAATTTAAAAATAATTCCATGTCAGAAGTTTTAGAAAGTCTTTTCGGATCAAAAGAAAGAGCTCGCCTGTTGAGGTTCTTCTTGCAGAATCCAGAGCATGAATATACGTATGAGGACATAACGCGCAGAAATATGCTCAGAGGAAATGTAAAGAGAGAGGTGGAGAATTTAAGAAAGATAAAATTTATTTCCAGCCGTTCTAAAAAAGGAAGGACTTTTTATATTCTAAACCAGGATTTCAGTTTTTATCCCGAACTTAAGAATCTTATTTCTAAATCTAATGTTTATCCGCAATGCAAAAGCATTGCTAATGTGGGAAAAATTGGGAATATCAAATTGGCTGCTATCAGCGGAGTTTTTATAAATTATCAAAAAAGCAAGGCTGACATGATTATCGTGGGTGACGACATAAAAAGAGCAAAATTGAAAAACTTAATGGCTAATTTGGAAGCTGAAATTGGAAAAGAAATAGATTTTGTGCTTATGAGCGGAGAAGAATTTAAATACCGACTAAATATGTTAGATAAATTTATTTTAGAATTTTTGGAAGGCCCTCATGAAGAATTAATCAATAAGATACCCGGACTTAAGCATTTTATTGCCAAGAGAAGATAATGGTTCGTTTTGTGGTCAGGAGGATTTTTTGACCACAAACCATCTGCCTATCGGCAGACAGGCAGATAAATTAAAAACCACCTGCCTCGCCGGCAGGCAGGCAAGCCAAAGAAATGATTTATTTTTTTATTACAGTCTCCAGTTTAGTTATAATAGGTTTTTTATTGTGGTTTAACTTTTTTTTGCGGGATACGCAGAAAAATAAAAATAATGACATTGTCGCCATAGCTGAACGATTAAGAATGCTGTCAGAACAGAATAATGAATTGAGAAACATGATGGATAGGAGGCTGGCAGAAACCCATCGTACTACCCAATCTCAAATTAATCAGACTATTCAGACTGTTCAAGGAATAAGCGGGCAGTCGCACAAACTCATTTCTGACGTGACAGAGAAATTGACCAAACTGGATGAAACCAACAAACAGGTGATTAATTTTTCAGCACAACTTCAAAATCTTCAAGACATTTTAAAAAATCCGAAGCAACGCGGAATTCTAGGGGAATATTTCTTGGAAGAAACGCTAAAAAATGTTTTGCCGCCCAATTCTTATAGGATGCAACATTCTTTTTCCGACGGAGTAATTGTTGATGCGGTAGTTTTTGTAAAAGACAAGATAGTTCCGATTGATTCCAAATTCTCTTTGGAAAATTACGAAAGAATTTTGAGCGCTTCAACGACAAAAGAGAAAGAAGAATTGGAGAAAATTTTCAAGCAAGATTTGAAAAACAGGATTGATGAAGCTTCAAAATATATAAAACCGGAAGAAGGAACGATGGATTTCGCTTTCATGTTTATTCCTTCAGAGGCAATATATTATGATCTTCTTATAAATAAAGTAGGCGCAGTGAAGGTAAATACCAGAGATTTGATCGAATATGCTTTTCAGGATAGAAAGGTGATTATTGTTTCTCCCACTTCTTTTCTTGCTTATCTGCAGACAGTTTTGCAAGGTTTGAGGGCTTTTCAGATTGAAGAAAGCGCCAAGGATATTCGGATAAATGTGGAAAAGTTAGGAAAACATATTTTAGCTTTCGAGGAATATATGAAGAAAGTGCACAATAGCTTAGGCACAACAGTCAATCATTTTAATGTGGCCTACAAAGAGTTGGGAAAAATTGATAAGGATATTTCCCGAATTGCTCAGACGGAAAAAATTATTGATCCAATAATGCTTGATAAGCCAAACATTGATTAGGACTAGAGAACTAGATATGAAGAAAGACAAACTGAAAAATGCCATACATTTGGGGATTAATAAGCTGCAATCAGCATTAAAATCTTTTTTTGGGCAAGAATATTTCAGAAGCCATATAATAATTTGGCTTCTGATCCTGAGTTTTATAATAAACACAGCCAATTGGCTGTCTCTTAATATTTGGGTCAAGCCTGTTGATTTCTCTATTATTTTACATTATAATGTTTATTTTGGAGTAGATTCGATCGGAGATTATCGAGAGGTATATATATTGCCAATAATCGGGCTAATTTTATTTTTTATTAATTTTGTTTTGTCGTTATATTTTTATCAGCAAAAAGAGAGAATTGCGAGTTATATCTTGCTTATAGCGACACTAATGATCCAATTGAGCTTAGCGGTAGCATCAACCAGCATTATCCTTATCAATTACTGATGCTTGAATGGATGCTTCTGATTTTGCACAAATAGATTATAGGAATTTTTCATAATAAATTAAAAATATGGCTAAATATCTGATTTCTTTTGTAACCGCTTTTTTGCTGACAGTGTCTTTCATATTCATATTGAAATTTTTTGCTGACAAAGTTAAATGGAAAGGAAGAGCTTCTTCCCGTCATATAAGCAAAAAAAATATTTTTAGAGTGGGAGGAGTAGCGATGATAATCGCTTTTAATTTAGCTATTCTTTTTAATGATTATTTGGTTATTACCCCTGTTCTTGGAGGGGTGATGCTTGCTTCAATATTTGTTCTGATAGTGGGTGTTTGGGACGATGTTAATGAGGTCTTCTGGAAAACCCAATTTTTTTATCAAGTTGCTATTGCAACACTGGTATATATTTTTGGATTAAGGATCTATGCCATTACCAATCCATTGGGAGGAACAATCGAATTTGATAGCAGTTTGGGAGTGATCTTTTCTATTTTGCTAGTTATCCTCTGGATAGTGGTAATAATTAATTCTATGAATTGGCTGGATGGAATTGATGGCCTTTCCGGGGGAGTTTCTTTTATTTGTGCTATGACAATGGTGTTTTTGAGCCTTACTCCCCATGTCAATCAGCCTCCAGTGGCAATAATCGCTCTCATAATATCCGGAACTATTTTAGGATTTTTAGTATTCAATTTTAATCCTTCTATGGTAATTGCAGGCACTTCCGGTTCAATGTTTATGGGTTTTTCTTTGGCAGCTTTAGCTATTTTTGCAGGTACCAAAATTGCTACAGCCATTTTGGTTCTGGCGATTCCTATCATTGATTTTCTTTGGGTGATAGGGGAAAGAATAAAAAATAAAAAATCCATATTTAAAGCTGATGAAAACCACCTTCATCATAAATTAATGCAGCTTGGCTGGTCTCAAAGAAAGATTGCTCTACATTATTATGCGGTAACAATAATGATTGCCATAATTGCCCTTAACACGAGAGTGGTAGGGAAAAGCATAACGCTGTTGGCAGCTGTTATTATTATGGTCGTTGCGATCTTTTTTATAAATAAAAAAATTGTTAAAAAAGCTTCTTAGAAAAATAAAATATTATTAAATAATGCAAAACCCTCTCCTTTTTACGGGAGAGGGTTTTGCTATTAGAAAGTAGTAATATACTTAACTATGTGGCGACTAAAAGCCGCTAAAGAACAGTAGAATTTTTTCTTGATTTATCTTCTAGCAAGAAAAACTATGATAGTGACGGAACTCTAACTGCATACTTTTGAAGGTTTTTAAGCTGTTTTTCATTCAAATTCTTAGATCTGGCAATCGCCTCTTGTATTAATTCTTTGGAGAATTCCAATGAGGTTCCGATTCTAATGCCTCCTGAATAAGAAACCTTCTTTCTTAGATAATCTTCAATGTAAATTTTGTGTTCAGCTGATAGAGATGAGTCTTGGTTTTTTTCAAGGAAGTTTGCCAATGCTCTACGAGAAAGCACGGTTTTTCCATCGCCAGCTCCAGCAGTTTCAATAAAAGAACTTCCTGTTTCTTGGCTGATTGCCTTTGGAGTTTCTTTTACATCTTCTTTTTTAGTATCTGTGGCTTCATCGATTTTGTCTGTAGTAATCGATAGATTTTCTTCTGGCGCAGTGCTTTCTTCAGCGGTATTTTCTTCTTTAGTTACCATTGAGTCTTCACTTCTTTTTGAATAGGAATAAATTCCACCAGCGATAGCAACTACGATTAAAATGCTGATGATAACGCGTAGATTGTCTTGCAGCCATTGTTTTGCGCTTCCGCGATTGATTTCTTCGTCAATGTTAATATCATCTTCCATGTATTTTCACCTGCCTTTCTATTTTTAATTTGTTAAGGGGCTTTCGTTGAAGCTATGGGCCTAAAATCAAGCATTTTCTTAGAGGAAAAGACATGTTTTTAGGGCAATTCGACCAAAATTGTTTCTATTTATAAATTCTACCAAAGCTGGAAGTTGCGTCAACTAGACAAAAAGCCTTATTTTATGTGTAATAATGGGCATTCCAATCATTTACTTAACAGATAAATTTCAAAATTTTGAAAATATTTTTTTAATGTTGAAGTTTTTTAAAAAAATAAATGGACGATTCAGGAATTTTTTTTGAATGAGAATTTATTCCATGAATGTATTATATCAATAGAAGAAGTTAACGAAAAAAATAAAAAATAAAATTAAAAAATTATTTTCTAGCCAAGTAAAAAAATTAAAAATTTTTTTAAAACGAAAATAAAAAATGGATCCTCTTTTTAATCAATAAATATCGAATAAAAATAAAGAATATTTTTATCGGAAAAAAAATATGAAAAATAATTTTTTTTTGAGACTGTGGATAACTTTTTTCTATTGCAAATTTTTTTATATACTCTATAATTTAGATATGCAAATTTATTTTTCAAAAATAAAAAAAATAAATTTGTTGAAATACAAAAGGTCGAAATAAAAATAAATTAAAATATCAGCGCGAGGCTGATCCGCCTATGGCGGAAAATTAAAATAGAAAGGCAGGTGAAACAAAATGGCAGTAAAAAAGAAAGCTGTAAAAAAAGCAGCTCCAAAGAAAAAAGTTGTGAAAAAAGCAGCTCCAAAAAAAGCTGTGAAAAAAGTTGCAGCTAAGAAAGTTGTGAAAAAAGCTGTAAAAAAAGCAGCTCCAAAGAAAAAAGTTGTAGCTAAGAAAAAAAAGAAATAGTCTTTTTTAGATAATTTATCAACTTTTGCCCGGTCTCCTTGGACAATGCGCTCACAAGCGCAAATCCTTGATTGATTGAAGCAAAGGTCACAAACTAAAAATCCGCTAACATGCGGATTTTTAGTTTGGAGAAAATTATTTTTTAAAAATTAGATTTCAATTTTGCATATTCTCCATTTTTGAGCCAGATCTTTTTTGAATTCAATCCGTGCTTCGGGAAAATATTTTTTTATAAGCGGAAAAATTTTTGTTTTTTGTTCCGGACTGATCTCAAACATTAGTGTGGTTTGTAGTTTATGGTTCGTAGTTCGTAGTGACTTTATTTGTTTTAGAAGTTTTTCGTAGTGGGCGAGTCCTGCTTTGGCCGAATAGAGAGCGGGCTTAGGTTCATATTTTTTTACAGTCGGCTGAGTGGCGGAATAAATTTCTTTGGAGAGGTAGGGAAGATTGGCTAGAATTATTAGTTTGTGGTTGGTAGTTGTTAGTTTGTAGAAAATGTTTTTTATGAATGGTTCAAGGAGGCTGCCATGGAGAAATTTTATTTTTTCTGAAACTTCATTGAGCTTGGCATTCTTTTTAGCAATCTTCAAAGCTTCTTTGGAAATATCAATAGCGAAATAGTTTGTAGTTTGCCTGCCTGCCGGCGAGGCGGGTGGTTTGTAGTTTGCGGCAATAGAAACTATGATATTCCCGGATCCCGTTCCGACATCTATGATAGTTTTTAGCTTGCCTGCCGGAGAGGCAGGTAGTTCTTCTAGTGCCGTCTCGACCATCAATTCTGTCTCAGGACGGGGAATGAGGGTGGCAGGAGATACGAGGAAGGGGAGGCTGAAAAACTCTCTGGAGCCCAGAATATAGGCCAAAGGCTCTTCTTTTATCCTTCTGGCTAGGAGGTTTTTAGTTTGTAGTTCTTGGTTTTTTGTCAGCGCGAATTCAGGATGGATCAGAACAAACTCACGGGGTTTTTTGATGGCATGAGCAATGATCAATTCTAGGTCTAAGTGATCAATTTTGCCCAAATATTCTTTTTGGATGCCGGCAATAGTGGTTTTCATGGAAATAATATATAATAAACGTATAAATCAGTATATATAATATTTGTAAAAATAACAATATTGCGCATGCTATGCTAAAATACTTCGCATAAGAACGAGCTAGGTAAAAATTATTCAGTCAACATTTTTATATAGACTTAGTTTATTTTTCAATACTAACAAAATGATAAAGAAAAGAATATTGTGTTTTGGCGATTCATATACTTGGGGATATGCTCCGGGAACCGACCATGAAAGATTTCCGGAAGATGTGAGATTTCCGAAAGTTCTACAAAGTCTATTGGGTGAGAACTTTGAAGTTATTGAAGAAGGATTAAACAGCAGAACCTTGGTCAATGAAGACGAAAGGCCTGGCAAAGAAGGTAGGAATGGCAGCCAATATTTAATCCCTTGTTTGGATTCCCATGATCCACTGGATTTGGTTGTCTTGATGCTTGGTACGAATGAGTTGAAACATAAATTTCAAAATTCTCCAGAGGAAATTGGGAATCTTCTGGAAAGATATTTTGTTAAAACTATTCTTGGCAGAAAATCCCAATTCCGAAACACATATCCTCAAGTACTGATTATTTCTTTACCAATTATAAACGAAACAGCTGAATATGCGTCCAAGAGATATGTTAGTGGAACTAAAAAATCCAAAGAGCTGCAAGAAATATATTCAGAAATCGCTAAGACAAACAATTGTCATTTTGTTAGCGCTAGCGAACTTGTGGTCGGCATAGATGGCGTTCATTTTATCAAAGAAAGCCATATAGAGCTTGCAAATAAATTGAATGAAAAAATAAGATCAATTTTTTAGTGTAATCCGTGTAAGGTAAATATTAACAAACTTTTTATAACTATGGAAATAAAAAGTCTTCTGAAAAAAAGTCGAGCAGAAATCTGGGGGAATGAGAGGCTGGGCCTTGGACAGATCATAGTCTGCATGGGAAAGGTGTTTGGCGATATTTGCCGCTGGGAAAGAGATGCTCTCAAGGATAAAAATATTCATACCGAAGAAGAGCTAAAAAAGGAGCTTGGAAATATCATATTTTCTACGATCAGATGGTGTGATGATTTGGGATTTGATCCGGAAGAATGCATTAATCTTGCAATCGATTGTCAGAAGAAGTTTAAAAAATAATCAATTTTTCTTTAAATTATGGCGACAATAAAAGTTTTAATCGAAGGGTATGCAAAAGAGCTTGAGAATGGCTGGGTAGCCAATTCAACTGCTTGTTTGATTGTAGTTAAAGACAAGAAAATAATTACTGACCCGGGATGTAATCGTCAAAAATTACTGGAAGCGTTGCATGAAGAAAATTTGACTACAGACGATATTGATTATGTTTTTTTGTCTCACTGCCATCCGGATCATGTCTTGCTTGCTGGTATTTTTGAAAAAGCAAAATATGTCACCTTCGATTCAAACTTGATATATGATAAAGACTCGTTGACTGTTTTTGATAAAAATATATTGGGTGAAGATATTGAAATCATAGAAACGCCAGGCCATATGCTTGAACATCTTTCACTTTTGGTTGATACTCCGGAAGGCAAAGTAGCTATAGCGGGCGATGTCATTTGGTGGGTTGATGGAGAGAAACAGGCGATCGATATAAATAAAGAAGATCATTCTCATGCTAAAGGCATGAATATGGAGGATTTGATTGAAAGCAGAAAAAAATTATTAAATATGGCTGATTATATAATTCCCGGCCATGGAAAAATGTTTAGAGTAGATAAATAACAACATTGAGTTTAAGTATTTTTTAATTAGAATTACTATACCATATGTCTAAAGATCATGAGTGGGAAAAAGAGAAGTCTTGGATTGAGGCAGATCTCAAAGGCCTGTATCCGCCAAATAAAATCACTAAAATCCAAGGAGCTTTGGAACTAATAAGGGACGAGAATTTTTCAGGCAAGAAAGTCTTGGATAATGGATGTGGTGCAGGTTGGTTCGGAAAGATTATTCAAGATAAAGGCGCTGAAGTTATCGGCACGGATATCTCAGATGCCTTGCTTGAAGAAGCGTCAAAATATATTCCTACTAAAAAAGCATCTTCTTGCGAATTGCCATTCGGTGACCAAGCTTTTGATTATATAGTCTCAATTATGGTGCTCCATATTTTTGATGATCCTGATCAAGCTATTGAAGAATCATGGAGAGTTTTGAAGCCGGGTGGAAAATTTTATGTTGGAATAGTTCATCCTATGGCAGATAAATGGAATGAAGAAACCGGATTATGTTATCTTGATCCCGCATCTTATGATAAAATTGAAGAAAGGACATGGATTTTTAATCTAACTGACGGGCGAAAATTTACCAAGCACTACTTGCATAGACCCTTGAGTTTTTATGAATCAAAATTCAGCAGATTATTTATGATCAACAGAAAACTAGAACCGAAATTACCTGAAAAAATGAGAGAAAATGGAAAATATGCAAGCACGGAATATTTATTTTTTGAATTAATCAAGAAGTAAACAGACACTAAAATCAATATTATGTATAGCAAGGTATATTCTGGTCCACTAAGCTTTATCTAAATACTTTGCGCTTCGGATCGTAAATTTTTTGTTCTGACATCGCTTATGGATATAATAGATAAATTTCAAATAAATCCCACCAATGAATTCCATATTTTGCGTCATTTTGAATTTGTTGATGACGCTTATAAAAAAACTTTGATAGGTAAGCCTTATTGGTATTATGACTATTCCAAGAAAAAATTTATTGCTTCTCATATTTCCAAGAATGACGTTGAGCACGCTTTGGAAACAATAGGAACAAAATTCTACAAAAACATTCCTGGAATTGAAAATCCGAAAAAAATCCTGGAGTTGATCAGGGAAAAATTCATGACATTCAATTTGAATAATGAAGCTCATTGGACTGCTGAAAAAGAAGACAAGCACTTCGTATTCACATTTGAATATGATTTCGCCGTTGGAGACAAGAATGTCGTGTCCATAAAAAGCTTGGCCGATGATGACAAGAAAAACGTTAAAAAAGTTTTTCGAAGCAAGTGCGCTGGGGAAAGCAATATTGCTGTTAATACTGTTTCAGGGATAGAATTGCAATCTGCCAATATGATTTATGTGGAAATATTCGAAACAAAACAGCTTCCTTTTTTTGTCATAACCTCATTTCCGGATTGTTTGGCAAGCGCTATCCCGGATGATGAATTGGTTTTTGTAGTTTAGTTTTTATACGCACTATTTTTTTTAAATTCTTTTTATTGATATAATATGAAAGTTCAATAAAGATTTAACGTTGTAATTAAAATCATGAAACAAGAATTTGAAAAGATTTGGGAACTGGCTTTGCCTTTTCAAGACAAGAGGGATGATGATGGGCATGCGAAAATTGTGACGGAATATGCCAGTAAATTGTGTGAAATTGAAAATGCCGATGACAGGATTGCAGTTCCTGCCGCTATTTTGCACGACATCGGTTGGAGCAAGCTTTCCAAAGAAGAGCGTTTTGTCATATTTGATCAGAACATAGCACCAGAGCTGGAACGTAAGATCCGCATCAATCACCAGCAAGAAGGCGTGAGGCTGGCTAAAAAAATATTGCAAAAAGCAGGTTACCCTCCAGCTCTAGTGAGACTTATTTTAGAAATTGTCTCGCAACATGATACTAGGCAAAATTTCTTTTCCAAAGAAGATGGAGCGATGAGAGATGGAGACAAGCTGTGGCGTTTTTCAAAAATAGGATTTTCAGCAGACTTACGAAGAACTAAGCTTGCTTTTGATATTCTTTATGACAGAATGCTGAACAAAATCGACGAAAAAAATTTTTTCTTCTTTGAATCGGCAAGAATCATGGCTCGAGAAGAAATGGAAAATAGAAAGAAGGAGTTCGAAAAGCACGCCTTTTTATCATAGGATAGGGACTTATTTTTTTGTTTCCAAATCTGTTTTATTAACAAAGAACACTCGAAATTTAACGGAGAATACCGGATAAGCTACGGAACATTTAGATAGCCTAGACATTGAAAGAAAGCATCAAGGGTGCTAGACTTTTATTAAGGATAATTCTTCTTAAGGAGATATATAGCCGATAGGATTTATCGGGCATAATTTTTTAAGCAATATCAAATATGATAATAGACATCCATACTCATGTTTGCAATAAAAAAATCTGGAAAGAATATCAGAAGGAAAGCGGCGGGGCGGTGGAAAAAATAATTGCTATTCCTTATTTTGACAAGAATAGCCAAGATATTCCTAGGATTCCTGATGTTGAAGAGCTTTTGGAATTCACCGATAGCGAACCAAGCATCTTTTCTTTAGGCAGCATCAACATGGACAGCGATTTGGAATCGCAGCTAGCAAGACATGAAGAACTTTTGCGGGAAGACAGGATAGTAGGTATAAAACTTTATACAGGCTATCAATATTTCTATCCTCATGATGAAAAAGTGATAAGGATTGGAAAACTTTGCGGAAAATATAAGAGACCATTAATTTTTCATATTGGAGATTGCTTTGATCCAGAGGATAGAGCCATTTTGAAATATGCCCATCCGATTCATATCGATGATTTAGCCAAACTTTGCCCTGAAACTAATATAGTTATTTCTCATTTCGGGTTTCCTTATTTTTTGGAAACCGGCAATGTGGTAGCTTCTAATGAAAATGTATATGTCGATATATCGGCTGTTATGGTTGAATTTGACACTCCTGAAGCTACGCGCAAATTGCAAGAGCAATATAGGGATGACTTAAGAAGAGTATTCACTTATTTTCCTATCATAAAAAACAGGGTTATGTTTGGCACGGATTTTGCAGGAGAGAACACGCCGTTAAAATTTGTCCAGCCTTATATAGAATTAATAAGAGCATTTCTTGATGAAGAGCAGCAAAAAAATGCGTTTTATAAGCTGGCGGAAAAATTGTATTTTAAATAATAGAATTTAAATTTTAATAATTGAAAAAAATTGGCACAATTTTCTTTTATTGGTAAAATAAACTAAGTAAAAAATTAATAGTAAAAAATCGATGAACCTAAGAACTGTGCAAAATACAAATAGCAGTAAATGGAAAAAAATTATTATCGCGGCGATATTGCTGGCAGTTGTGGTTTTTTTCGTCCGTTTTTGGATAAGCAAGAAAGACGTAAGTACGGAGGCTGATAAGAAAAGCGCTATTTCGGATAAAAATGAAAATAATGTTAATAATCAAAGAGTGGCTGAAGGAATAAATATCCGCGTCAGTTCCCCGAGTGTCAATGAGATAGTCGTAAGTCCGATGAAGATAAGCGGTGAGGCCAAGGGATGGTATTTCGAATCCTCATTTATTGTTAAATTGCTTGACGATAAAGGAACTGTTTTGGCTCAAGGATGGGCTAAAAGCAAGGGCGATGGATCAAAAGATGCATATATGCCTTTTGAAGCAGAACTGGAATTTGATCCGAAAGACTCTAAAAACGGAAACTTGGTTTTTGAAAAAAGCAATCCGTCAGGAAAGCCTGAAAACGCGGGAAGTTTTTCTTTCGCGGTTTTATTTGAAAAATAGGAAAATCTTTTGATTCTACAAGCAATGCCCTTGAAAATGAATGATGTTTTCGAGGGCGTTTGATCAGGGATCGGATTTTTTGACTGTAATAAATAAGTGGCGTAAGATTAAGCTAATAAAAAGCTAATTTTATTTAATGAATACTTTGGGAATGGCCGTAACCATGCTTGTTTTTTATATCATATTGCTTGGAGGACACTTTTTTATTTATTTTTCTTTGATCAGATTTTTCAATGTCGAAAAAAATAATATAAAAATATGGATGGCGGTAGCTTTATTCATATCAAGCACAGGCTTCATCTTATCTTCAATCATTGCTCATTATAGCGGGAATGCTTTTACTAGAGCCTTATATTCTGTTTCTAGCATGTGGCTGGCTGTTGGATGGAATTTGGTCATGGTTTTCAGCGTGTCTTGGATGGTCGTTTGGATTGCTAAGGCTGTTGGAAAAAGTCTTGATTATAAGTGTTTGGCTGTTGTTTCGCTTGTATTTACTTTTGTTTTTTCCACATATGGAATTTGGAACGCTTCCAATCCTAAAATAAAAAATGTGACAATAGGAATAAAAAATTTGCCGGAAGAATGGCGAGGAAAAAAAGCAGTTCAGCTATCCGATATTCATCTGGGCCATGTATATGGAAAAAAATTCCTTGCTTCGATAGTTGAAAAAACCAATGCTGAAAATCCGGACATAGTTTTTATCACGGGTGATCTATTTGATGGCATGGATGGCAGATTGGATTCATTAGTAGGTCCGCTCAATGACATCAAGGCACTGGACGGAACATACTTTGTTACTGGGAACCATGAAACATATCTTGGGGTGGAAAATGCGCTTTCGGTTTTAAAAAACACGCCAGTAAAAATCCTAAACAATGAAATGGCGGATGTAGCGGGAATGCAAGTTCTGGGAATCAGTTATCCGCAAAGAGGGGAAAGCATGGATATTAAAAGTAAAATCGGAGAAATAAAAAATTTCAATCCTGGAAAACCCAGCATTCTCCTGTATCACAATCCGTCAGAAGCAAAAAATGCCGGAGAAGTTGGCGTCAGCTTGCAATTGGCGGGACACACCCATAAAGGACAATTGTTTCCCTTTCAATTGATTACATGGCTGATTTACGGAAAATATCATTTCGGGCTTTCGGTTGACAGAGACTTTTCCATCTATACTTCAAGCGGAGCAGGAACCTGGGGCCCGGCAATGCGTACCTCCGGACGGCCGGAGATTGTAGTGATAAATTTTAAATAGAAATATTGAAAAAATATGGAAATTAAGAACCTATTAGAGCAGGGTCGCCATATCTGGGAAGGTCAAAAGTTGGGTTTAGGACAAATCATTGTTCGTCTGGGAAAGATTTTCGGTGATATTTGCCGCTGGGAAAGAAATGCTGAAAAAGATAGAAACATTCATACGGATGAAGAATTAAAAAAAGAATTGGGCAACCTGATATTTTGTACTATCTCATTTTGCGATGAGCTTGGTTATGATCCGGAAGAATGTATCCAATTGGCGATTGATTGTCAGAAAAAATTTCAGAAATAGTTTTTATTGTGAGAATGCTTTTATAATATCTCAATAGTGGCTTCGGGAATTATGGTTTTCAGGTTGTTTTCTAAATTTTCTGATTGGTTTATACAATAGGGAGTCTCAAGTCTTGAGTTATTGATAGAAAGATATATTTTTGCTGAGCCGACTTCGCAGCGATTGAAGTATTGGGAAAGCTTTTTGAGAGACTCTTGATTGGCAGAGCTTGGCAATGTGATTATGATTTTTCTTGGCTCATCCGCTTTCTTGTGTGATGATGTCTTCGACGCAATCGATTTGTCTGGATTTATTGTGCCTCCGTTAGCTTTTTGAGTGGCCAGCACCCTCATAAAATTTTCCACTTCAATTTGATTGATAGCTTTGACAGAATCGCATAAAATTTTAAAATTGCCGTCTTTGTCGGAAATTTTTCCACTGGCCAGAACAACCTTGTCTTCCTCCCAAACGGCGCCTGTAACATCAAGCACTTTAGGAAAAACCAATATCTCCATGCTGCTTTCAGTGTCTTCAATAGTGACAAAAAGCATGGTTTTTTGCGTTTTCAAATAAATCTTGTGAATCTTGGAAATCACTCCGCCGACACTGATATTTTTTCCTACGTGACTGGCATTGATATCCTTGATAGGTACTCCCATATGGGAAAAATATTCCTGATATTCACGGGCTGGATGGTCGCTGATGTATAGCCCCATCAATTCTTTTTCCCAACCGAGACGCTGTTTTTTCGTAGCTGGTTCGCAATCAATAAGGGATATTTCCGGCAGGGCAATTTCCGAAGCTCCAAAAAGACTGAATTGTTGGGAATTTTGATTTTTTTGAAATGTTTTAGAGTGCGAAATAATATTCTCTATTGAAGCAACAATTTGGTTTCTTTCGCCCAATCCTTCTAATGCGCCAACTTTAGCCAGTGCTTCAATGGATTTTTTGTTGAGGTCCTTGGTTTGCACCCTTTCGACTAAATCCGTAATATTTTTGAAAATATTATTTTTCTTTCTTTCTTCTACAATCTCATGAGCGACATTGTGCCCGACATTTTTGATGGCATTCAATCCGAAACGAATGCGGGATTTTTTGGTTTCTTTGTCAATGATGACCGCAAATTCTTCGAAGCTTTCATTGACATGGGGCGGCAGAACCTCAATTTCCATATCGCGGCACTCGGAAACTTCAATAGCGATTCGGTCAATATTGTCCTGATCGGAAGTGAGCAAGGCTGCCATGAAAGCGGCTGGAAAATGAGCTTTTAAATAGGCGGTTTGATAGCCGATAAGCGCATAACAGGCGGCGTGGCTGCGATTGAAGCCATAACCGGCAAAAGGTTCGATATATTCAAAAACTTTTTCTCCGATTTTTCTGTCTACTCCTTGTGTGACACAGCCTTCAATAAATTTTATTTTCTGTTCTTGGATGAGAGCAAAAATTTTCTTACCCATAGCCTTTCGTAAAACGTCCGCTTCTCCGAGCGAAAATCCCGCAAGGTCTCTGGCGATTTGCATGACTTGTTCCTGATAAACAGCGACGCCATAGGTCTTGTTGAGGATCGGTTCTAGTTTCGGATGAAGATATGACATTTTTTTCTCTCCATGTTTTCGAGCGATGAAATCCGGAATCCAATCCATCGGTCCCGGGCGATAGAGAGCTACCATGGCAATAATATCTTCAAGCACTGTGGGTTTTAAAAGCTTCAGATACCTTTTCATTCCGGAGCTTTCCAGTTGGAATACGCCGGTTGTTTCGGCTTTTTGCAAGAGTTCATAAGTTTTTTCATCATCAAGCGGAATAGTATCGATATCCACTTCAAGGCCTTCCAGTTTTTTCACAATACGCAAAGTGTTTTGGATGATAGTAAGATTTTTCAGTCCCAAAAAGTCCATTTTGAGAAGGCCTATTTTTTCTACAAAACTGGATTTGGTGGAAGAAGAATATTGTGTTACTGTCCCTCCGTTTTCTCCGCCCTTGGTGATGTTTTGGAGGGGTGTATATTCAGTGACCGGGTCTTTGGTAATCACTACTCCGCAAGCATGCATAGAGGCATGGCGCACGACGCCTTCCAATCGTTTGGCGCTGTCAATAAGCTTTTTAGCGCTGGGATCCATGCCATAGAAATCTTTGAATTCTTTGGATTCTTCCAGCGCTTCTTCGATAGTGGAAAATTGAGGAATGAGTTTGGCGGTTTTATCGCAAAAATCATAGGGAATGCCTAAGGCTCTTCCGGCATCGCGTACAGCCGCGCGAGCGGCCATGGTTCCAAATGTGATAATCTGGGCTACATGATCGTTGCCATATTTTTTACGCACATATTGCAAAACATCATCACGCCTATCATCGGCAAAGTCCATATCAACGTCGGGCATGGACACTCTTTCAGGGTTTAAAAACCTTTCAAAAAGCAAATCATATTTTATGGGATCAATATTAGTGATTCCAGTAAGATAGGAAACAAAGCTTCCGGCGGCGCTTCCTCTGCCAGGACCTACGACAATTCCTTGATCCTTAGCCCAATTGACAAAATCCTGCACAATCAAGAAGTATGAGGCGTAGCCGGTTTTTTCAATAATACCCATTTCATAATCCATTCTTTGGCGATGCTCGCTGGTGATGTCCGAACCGAATCTCTTTACCAGCCCATCTTCGCATAACTTTTCAAGATATGTCTGAGCGGTATAGCCTTCAGGAACATCAAAATGAGGAAGCTGGGTTTCTCCTAATTTTATTTCCAAATCGCACTTATCTACGACTTCTTGAGTGTTGGCTAGAGCTTCAGGAAAATAGGAAAAATGATCTGCCATTTCTTCCGGGCTTTTCAAATATAGTTCGAAATCCATCAGATTCATCCTGTCTTTCTCATCTACCTTGCGATTAGTTTGGATGCATAAAAGAATATCCTGGATAACATTATCTTCTTTTTTTACATAATGGATATCATTGGTGGCAACGACTTTTACGCCTATTTTTTTAGCTAGTTCGATCAGTCCTTTGTTAGCAATAGCTTGATTGGCGAATGTAGGATGATGCTGGATTTCAAAATAGAAATCTCCCGGGGCGAACATGCTTTTATATTCCAGCGCCAACTCTTCTGCTTTTTGCAGATCCCCCATAATTATATGCGCCGGAACTTCTCCTTCGGCGCAAGCGCTGAGCGCAATTAGCCCTTCGGCATGTTCATGCAAAATTTTGCGATCAATGCGGGGTTTATAATAAAAGCCTTCCAAATGGGCGATAGAAATGAGTTTCATCAGATTCTTATAACCCTTTTCATTTTTAGCTAGAAGTATCAGGTGATATCTTTTGCGGTCTTCGGCTGTCGGGTTTTTGCTGTGCAAATCATTGGCTGTGACATACATTTCGCAACCGATGAGTGGTTTTATGCCGCGCTCCTTGGCTTTGATATAGAATTCAATGGCTCCATAAAGAACGCCGTGGTCAGTGATAGCCAGCGAATCCATGCCTAATTCTTTGGCATGGTCAAGAATAGCATCGACTTTTGCTAGGCCATCAAGAAGAGAATAATGAGTATGAACATGGAGGTGGGTGAATTTTGGCATATCCTAAAATTTTAATGGTTTAATTGATTTTTTGAAATCAAAATATCAAAATCCAAATGTCAAATGAAATTCAAATTCCAAAAACTTAAAAATTTAGATTTTAAAATTATTATTTTATTTGAAATTAAAAAACCCTAACTATGAAAAGCAAGGTTTTTTGTTGCACAAAATCTATTTTTAAGTGAATAAGGTGTCATATAATTTCTTCTTCCTCCATAGCCCTGATTGCTCGATGGGTTTTGCAAGGTAGATAATTTATTCTTATCAAAGTATATCATATGTTATAATGAGTGGCAATTTAGCAAATTGCAACGGTTATTTTTTCTAAAAATTTGAATTATTGTTGATTTTGCAGTAGGATGAAAATATGAAAATAAAAGACTTGCATAAAATTGACCGGCCGAGGGAAAAATTGGAAAAATATGGTCCCAACAGGTTGTCTGACGCCGAGCTTCTGGCTATTCTTTTGCGCACGGGAGCCAAAGGTCTGAATGCGGTTGAATTGTCCAAAAAGATTCTGAGAAAATTTCCTCAAGACAGATTGATTGAAGCCGGTTTTCCAGAATTGAAAAAAACTTTTGGATTGGGTTCGGTCAAAGCCGGGGAAATAATCGCTTGTATGGAGTTGGGCAGACGCCTTTTAAAGGATAAAAAAGTGGAGCTTATCTTGTCTCCGCGCGATGTTTGGGAAAATCTTAAAGATATTCGCGACAACAAAAAAGAGCATTTCATCGTTTTCTATTTGGACGTGCGCAATCAAAAAATCAAACGAGAGATCATTTCGATAGGAACTTTGAATGCCAGCCTGGTCCATCCGCGCGAAGTTTTTGAGCCGGCTATCTGCCACACTGCAGCTCAAATTCTCATTGCCCATAACCATCCCTCGGGAGATGCGAAGCCTTCGGATGACGATATTGAAGTGACAAAAAGACTCATGGAGGCTGGAAAAATTTTGGGGATTGAAATAGTGGATCATGTTATTGTGGCGGAAAATTCCTTTTTAAGCTTGAAATGCGAAGGCTTGCTCTAAAATTATATGTACGCTATAATGTACATATAATCATTAAACAAAAGCAAGATGAAAAATAAAAATATTATTCCCATTACCGAAGCCAGAAAAAAAATCTTTAGCATAGCTGAAGAAGTTCAAAAGCCTAACACGCATTATACGCTAACCGAAAGAGGCAAGCCCAAAATGGTGATAGTTTCAGTGGAAGAATTTGAAGCTTTGATTGCTAGCAAAGGAAAAGGCTTTCTAGTGGCTGATAAAAATCATGATACATATGCAGCTCAAAGAAATGAGATTTTGCCAAAGGTTTTTATTATTCGCGACGAATCAAGAATAGTATATCTGTCAGACCAAGACCAAAATTCGAGATTTAAGGAAGAAGGATTAGTAAAGGCGCAATTGTATATTGCTCTTATCGAGAAATATAAATACCCGTTACATCTTATAGAATTTGGGCGATATGTGAAGGTGGGAGGTGAGGAAAGTAAGCGCTATATTGAAGCGGATATCCTTGTGAATGACGGCAGGGGGAATGTACGTATGATTTTCGAAGTCGGCGTATTTTCTGATTATGATGATAATGTCGATAGGGTTGTTTCTGATTTGTTTGAAATGGCATCAGCTGTAGCATGGTCGAAAAAACCGGAGTTTATGGTATATTATTCCCGTTGTTTTAAGAATAACAGTACGGCATATGAAAAAATCTTAACCATAGACTGCCTGAAATTCAACACTTTTACGGCTTGGAAGAAAGCAGGGCGCCCAAGCACAAGCATGATGCCTAATTTTTATTAAATTTTTTAAATAAATTCATAATCTTATATTATGGTAAAAATTATTGCAACGTTTGATTTGGAAAAAAAGCTTTCACAGGAAGGCTATGAATTTATCATCGGAACGGATGAAGCGGGACGAGGTCCTTTGGCAGGTCCGGTTGTGGCTGCCGCAGCCATAGCTAAGAATAAGGATTGGGAAATTTCTGTTGATAAGAACTGGGAATTGGTGAGGGATTCAAAAAAACTTTCTCCCAAACAAAGAGACAGAGCTTATGAATTTATTTTGGAAAATTTTTATGTCGGCATAGGTTCGTGCGATAACAGAACCATAGACGAAATCAATGTTTTGGAGGCAAGTTTTTTGGCGATGAAAAAATCTCTTTCTGATTTATATTTGAAAATTAATCAAGACTTATCGGAAAAAGGAAAAAAAGCATTCAGAATACAAGATACTAAATACATAATACTAGTCGATGGAAACAAGAAAATTCCGAACCTGTCTTTATATCAGAAAGCTATTATCGGAGGTGACAGAATTTCCAAATCTATTTCAGCGGCTTCTATCATAGCTAAAGTAACTCGGGATAGAATAATGCTGCAGATGCATGAAAAATATCCTCAATATGGATTTGATAAGCACAAAGGTTATGGAACGAAATTTCACATGGAAGCCTTGACCCAATCAGGCCCATGTGAAATACACAGACAGAGCTTTGAACCTATGCCTACTCTTGCCAAAAAGAGATAATAATGATAAATTAATGAGTAGTTAATAAAAACCTAATTAGAATATAATAGCAAATTTATGTCAACACAAAAGCAGAGACACACCAAAGGTAGACGGGACAGGGCGAGAGCTGAACTGAAACTTTCTCCAAAAAATCTTGTTGTTTGCACAAAATGCGGAGCTAAAATCAAAGCGCATATAGCTTGTCCTAAATGCGGATTTTACAAGGGCAAAGAGGTTGTAGATACAATGAAGAAAATCAATAAAAAAACCGCTAAAAAATAGATACAAATTGTAATACCGATTAAATCCGGATTTCAGATATGAATACAATCAAAAAGCATTCGGACAAAATAATTCGTAATATAATTTGAATAAAAAAATTAGTATATGGCAAATAGACATTTAGCCAGATCAGTAGCGATGCAGTCTCTTTATGAATGGGACTTTAAGGGCAAGAAAGATGAAAATTTAGAAGAGATTGTGAGAAAAAATATAAAAGAATTTGCACCTGGAATAGAGGATGACGCTTTTGTATATCATTTGGCTAGCCAGGTTATTGCCAATCGGGAAAAAATCGATCCGCTGATTGAAAAATGCGCTCCTGAATGGCCGCTTGATCAGGTGACGGTAGTGGATAGAAATATTTTGCGGCTGGGCATTTATGAGCTTATTTTTGGAAATTATGAAGATGTTCCTCCAAAGGTAGCAATAAACGAAGCTATAGAATTAGCCAAGTCTTTTGGCGGCGAATCTTCAGGAAGATTTGTAAATGGTGTTTTGGGAACAATCTATCGGGAGCTTGGAGAGCCGATGAAAGATGATCAGTCTAAGAAACATAATAAGCCGGAAGAGAATGAAAAGAATGACGAGAAAACAGAAGCATAACTTGCTTAGCTTAATAAATCTTTTTTAAATTCCAAATTTAAAATCACAAATGACAAATAAATACAGAATCCAAAATATGTTAAATTTTTGAATTTTGGA
Source organism: Candidatus Moraniibacteriota bacterium (assembly GCA_003543115.1). GTDB lineage: Bacteria > Patescibacteriota > Minisyncoccia > Moranbacterales > UBA2206 > UBA8518. The sequence goes on along the minus strand of DPJH01000006.1, from coordinate 20,282 downwards.
AATTGAAATTTATTTGGAATTTGGAATTTTTTATTTGTAATTTCCAAATCTTGTGGTAGAAAAACTAGCCGAGAAAATCGGAATAAAATTTAATAATATCGATATCTTGCAGCAAGCTGTCACTCACAGGTCATATTTGAACGAGCATAGGGATTATAAGCTGGATCACAATGAGAGACTGGAATTTTTGGGCGATGCAGTCTTGGAATTGGTGGTGACAGAATTTTTGTATGAGAATTATCCCAATCCTGAAGGGGAACTTACCAATTGGCGGGCAGCTCTTGTCAATGGCGAAATGTTGGCTAAAATTTCCGGGAAACTTGGCGTAGAAGAGTTTTTAATGATGAGCCGGGGCGAAACCAAAGACACAGGCAAGGCTCGACAATATTTGTTAGCCAATGCTTTCGAAGCTATAACAGGAGCGATATATTTGGACCAAAAAGAGAGTGGCTACAAGGCGGCTAAGGATTTTATCATGAAAAATGTCATAGTGGAACTTCCGGAGATTATAGAGAATAAGAGTTATATGGATCCCAAGAGTCGTTTTCAAGAAGAGGCGCAGGACAAGGTCGGAATCACACCTTCATATAAGGTCATCGAAGAAAGCGGCCCGGACCATGCCAGAAAATTCGTGGTAGGACTATATCTGGGACATGAGTTAGTATCGAAAGGAGAAGGATTTTCCAAACAAGAAGCACAGAGGAATGCGGCAGCGGCTGGACTTGAAGCAAAGGAATGGTAGAATTTTTTAGAAACATGAATATAAAAAGAGTCTGAAAAAGATTCTTTTTTGTTTTTTGAATAATAAGGAAACACTTTATTTTTATGTGTTTTCCATTTTTTCGTGATATAATCAGAATGAAGAAAATTAACCTTTGTCTGAAATAATATGGCGCTATTAAATAAGTCTTTTGCCGCTTCTGAGAGCTTCGCCTCGCCGATAACTGAAAAAATGGATCCCCGTCGCCTCTATGAAGGGATGCGTGAAATGCCCCTAGCTGAAAGGATGATGGGGAGCCTGAGGCTGGTTTATAATAAGTTTTGGATGAATAGGCATGAAAAAAAAGCCCTCGGACTAAAAAAGGATTTAGACAAGCTTGATTTGGAAATAGCTGCATTGGAACGGGCAAAAACAGAAATAGCGAAAAATATTGAATTTTTTCAAAGAGAAAATATGTCTGGCATAGAGTCGTTCAGGCTGGGATTGAAAGAAAAAGATCAACAGATAAGAAATTTATTAAACAAAAAAGATAAGATCCAATCTAAATTTGAAGCTCGAGATAACAAAAGAAAACTTTATTTGAATAGCCGGGATAGGATCGTCAATAAGTTTATAGGCCACTATAGCGAAAGACTTAGGCCCATGGAAGCGGAGCTGGCCGTTCTTCAATCACAAAAAAATAGAATAAACGACAAAGCTCTGGCAGCAGAACTGAAACACCAAGAAGCCTTATTGGGGAGAATCCATGATCTAGAAAGTAAAAAAATACAAATAGAAAGAGCTTTTGAAGAAAGCGGCATGTCCAATAGTGAAATTAGGAAAAATGAAGCAGTCAGAGCCTTGGATGATTTGATAAAAAAAGAATACGCGATGATTCAAGAAGAGAAAGATGATTTTGCTCAAAGAAAATCTGAAATTGATAGAAAAATTGCCGAAGCTAATGAAAAATCCAGCCCCTATCGGAACAAGCGGGAAGAATATATTCGAGTGAAAGAAAATAGATTGGTGGATATGAGGATGGAGGCGCGGAATAGAGGGATAAATTCTAATATAAGTGAAGATGTAATTTCACATACAAGAGAAATCCGCAAAGAGGAAGATCTGAAAGTTTTGGAAGTGGAGGAAATTAAACTCAGTCAAGCAGAGAGAGGGGAGACATCGGAGCTCACAGAGACGATTGAGAATGAAGAAATGGTAATGCAGGATGATAGGGAAAACGAGAAAAAAGAGAAATGGAAAAATTTTTTAACGGCTCTGGTGGAGCTAAAAAAACAAAAAGAAAATGAAAAGACTGTATCTGGTGAAAGTGTGGATGGACCGGCGCGCGCCGCCGCTTGGCACACTATCTATAAATTAATAGAATCGCCGGATTTGATGCTGGAAGATTTGAATGCGGATAGTGTGGAAGAGGGGGATAGAAAATTCTTAGAGTTGACGCGAAAATTGTGGACAGAATTGGCAGTGCATGAAAATCCGGATCAGGATGCCAGGACTTGTTTGGGTCTCTTGGAATTGGCTGGGATTGATACTAGCCAATACAAAACTGCTCCGCAGAAAAAAATGAGAGAAATGATTAAAAGCGGACTGGCTATGGATTTTGGGGACGAGCATGGAGTGGTGGCGGAAGAGGGGGGAAAACTCATTGTGATTGATCATCATGGCAAAAAGTCTGATCGCACCACTTCTGCATCCAGATTTGTCTATGAAATGCTTGTGGAAATGGGACTTATGCAAAGAGAGGAATATCTGGATAAGTTCATTGAATTCACAACCGTATGCGATAATATGCGTTTCTCTCCGGAAGAAATGGAGCGGGTCTATCAAAACTATTCCAAAAATTTATACGGCTTGGCCTATCGTATGAAACCAGACGATGTCTTGGAGCTTTTCAAAAACGGCGCAGATCCGATGGCAGACCTTCCTGAGGATTATTTAAAAAGCCATCAATATTATAATCTGGCTAGTAAAAGCGAGGAATCCCTTTTTGATTTATCAAATCAAATGGAAAATAAAATGAAAAAAGGGGAAATGGAATTGGATAGATTGGAGAAAGTCAAAAATGACCAGGAAAGGACGCCAGAAAATATAAGGAAGAATGATTTTGTGGTGGATACAGGCGAAGATCGTTTCGGAAAGATATTCATTGATACCAGAAAAAATGCGGGTAAGGATAAATATTTCAATAGAATAGATGGAGCAAATCATTCGGAACAATTGGCAGTTTTTCGGAGAGGCTATGGCGGATATTTAGTTTGGTCGCCAGAGCAAGACAGTTTTGTCTTATTCACGAAACGCAAGATGGATGAAGAATTTTTGCCGGGAGGATTATCTCAAGGCTTCAATATGCGCGGCCATATGTGGATGAAACCGAGAGATAAAGAAGGAGAGCCTAAAGTGAAACTGACAGTGACTTTGGAGGAAATATTTTCTAAGCTGTCCGGCAAGGATGATTTTGAGGGAAAAGAAAAACTTAAAAAAATAATAGCCATTGATGCAGGCGCCAAAGAGATATTGAAATTGATGTATGAAAAAACTTTGACTGAGGGGGAAATAAGAAGAATTGCCAAGAAAGTGGGCGTGAGAAGCTCAGGGGATATGATAAAAAACATCGCCTCCCAGCTAGCAACCAATAAAAAATACAAGAAAATAGATGAAATTTTTAGGGATAAGAAAAGACTGATCGCTTCTACTGATAGGAGCAATCCCAAAGAAATCGAGCGAATTCTGATTGAAACATTGCTTGAATATCAGGAAAATAGCAAAGTGGCAAAATAGGGAGCCAGCATGGAAATTTTATTTTTTGGCTTTTTAGTGATATAATTTCGATAGGGGAAAATTAATCCTAAATCTTTATTTATAAAAATATGCGTGACGAAGAAAGGGCATTTTACAATGAAGCTGCAAATAGAAATGTTAATAAGAAAGCTGACACGGATATGGATGAAGAAGCACGTTATGATCGACATATTGCTAGCGGGGGATTAGATCATCGAAATGCAAATCGAGGCGCTACTCAATTAAATTCCAATATAGATCTAAATACTCCACCGGTAGATGACGAGGTAGCACGAATGATGCGTCATATTGCTAGCGGAGGCTTGAATCACCGAAATGCAAATCTTGGCACTGTTCAAACAGCTCCAAATGTAGCACCGAGTTTTCCATTGGCAGATGAAGATGATGAAGTAATGCGTATGGCACGTCACATAGCAAGCGGAGGATTGGATCACAGAAATGCAAATCAGGGTGGCGCTCAAGCAGCTCCTGATGTGCCTCCAAATGTCCCGCCTGTGGACGAAGATGATGAAGCAGCTAGATTGGAAAGGGAATCACAGAGAAGAAGATCTGTTGCAGGTGATGTTAATGATGAAGCAGATAGGCTAGAGAGAGAATCACAAAGAAGAAGAGCGGAAAGTAATAGAAGGAATAATGAACCGGATAATTTAGTAGATGATCCAGAGGCGGCAGCAATGGGCGGTTCTGATAGGAATAGGCCGGATAATCGTCAGCCTCGCAATCCTGAGGGTCCTCATCCGCCAGCATTTTTCAACAGAGAGTGCTCTAATATTTTTACCAGGATGAGAGACAGGGCAAGGGAAATGGTTTTAAGGATTTATGATCAATCCCAAGAGATGTCTATAACTGGCAGAATGATGAATAGGATAAGCATTGCTTATAATGGTTTTTGGGCTGGTCATCATGAGAGAAGGGCTGTTGCGCAAAAAAATAGACTAGATGCCTCTAATTTATTGATCAATAATCTCGACCAATCTATTGCGGCAATGAGAGGTACCATCGAAAATCTACAAAGACAAGGCATGCCAGGCACTGCTTCGATCCAATTGCAAATCAGAACTATCGAAGAACGCAGGAATAATGAGCTGCGCAATAGAGATATTATTCAGACTGAGCTTGAAAGCAGGGAGGGTCGTATGAATAACTATACCAACAGAAGAGATCGTGCTGTTGACCGGCTAGTCGGAGTTTATGATGAAAGATTGAGGCCGATGGAAAATGAGCTGGCTAATCTGCAATCCCAACGGAACTTGATGGACATCGAAATAGCTAGAGCTGAAATGGGCAATAGGGATACGCTAGCAAGACTAAGAACATTGGAGGAACAAAAAGCACAAATAACCGAGGCGTTGGCTTTAAGTGGGATGTCGACCCGCGCAGTCAGGATAGATAGCACCATTAGACTTTTCGATCAAATGATAAGAGAAGGGAATGAACAGATTCAGGCAAACAGAAATATGTGGACTGAAAGAAAAACCAGAATTAATGCATCCATCGCTGAGATGGATAGGCGGTCCAATCCTCATCGAGACAATCGGGAGCAATTGATCCGTATCAAAGAAGGCCGGCCTTTGGATCTGGACGTGGAAACGAGGATGCGAGGTGAAAATCCTGATGTGATGGCAGACACGGAAGTGCGTAATAGAAGAAATGCTGCGGAGGCGGGCGCAACGGCAAATGATGGAGCGCACAGAGGCAATGCGACCCAGGCCGAGTCTAGAGAGCGTCTGCGTATTGACGACATGGTTTCCGGCTGGAACAGATACCTTCAAGCAGAATTTGGCGATAGCATGACTACGGGTGAAAATTCCGCCGTTCTTGATCTGGCTGATTTCTTAAATAGAAGCAGACTATCAGCTGGTGATGGGTGGGATGTGGAAGGTTTCAGAACTCTATTGCAGGTCTACTATAGGACGACCAGAAATAGGAATGGACGGTTAAATGAGGCTATAGAAAGATTTTTTCAGCCAGGTCAATAAAAAGTAATTTACTTTCTAAAAATTATGGATAATGTACAAACAACTCAATCGCCTGTCGATGAACAGGAATTGGATAATCAGCTAGGAGAATTGCTGAAAGAGGCGGAAAAAATCAACCAGGAGATAAAAGAAAGCGGAATCAAGACTGATGAAAGGTTGTCCGAAATAGAGTCTCAAGTGGACGAGTCGGTGGCTAAAATAGAAAAGATTCACGCTGAGCTGAATCAGGTAGAAATGGAAGTGGGTGAGGAATTGGATGCGCTTATTCTGAAACAGGTGGAGGATGTCGTTGAGGAAAGCGAAGTCGAGTCTGATGAACAGAAGAACTAATAAAAATATTGTCTCGTTATAATGTATCTAAAAAAACTGGAAATTTCAGGATTCAAGTCTTTTGCCAACAAAACAGTGTTGGATTTTTCAATGTCCAATTCTGATGAAGGTGTGCGCGGAGTGACTGCTGTGGTGGGTCCGAACGGTTCTGGAAAATCCAATATTGCGGACTCTTTGCGCTGGGTGATGGGGGAACAATCCATGAAGAATTTGCGCGGAAAAAAATCAGAGGATATTATTTTTGCCGGTTCCGGGAAAAAAGCACGACTCGGAAGCGCCCAAGTGACTCTCTATTTTGACAATGAGGACAAAAAAATACCTTTGGAATTCGATGAGGTTTCTATTGCCAGAAAAATTTATCGCAGCGGAGAAAGCGAATATTTGATAAACGGTTCAAGAGCCAGGCTTCAGGACGTAGTGGATATTTTGGCTAAAGCAGGAATTGGAAAAGAAAGTTATTCCATCATCAATCAAGGCATGGCTGACGCGGTTCTTAATGCCACTCCGCTGGATCGCCGCTCTATCATTGAGGAAGCGGCAGGGGTGAAGCAATATCAAATCAAAAAAGACAGATCGCTTCGAAAACTTGACTCTACCAGGGAAAATTTGGAAAAAGCCAAGGGCTTGGCTGAAGAAATAAAGCCGCATCTCAAAATGCTCAAGAGACAAGCGGAGAAAGCTTCGCAAGGCGAGGTTGTTTCCAAAGAACTGAAGGAAAAACAAATTACGCTCTATAATTACCTATGGAATAATTTTCAGACTGAAAAAAATAAATTCAACGAGGCTAAGGATGAGTTGGGCAGAAAGATGATGAATGTCCAAAGAGAAGCGGACAAGTTAGGCGATGAACTGGGAAAAGAGGCTCGAGAAGACAAGACGAATACGCATCTGGCTGATTTGGAAAAACAAAAGAACGAAAAAAGGCAGATCAGAAATCAATTGGATAGGGATTTGATCGTGACAGAAGGGAGAATTGAAATTGAGAAAGAAAAGCAGAAAAACATGGAAATGATCGAGGAGATAAAAGTGCAAAGCATTCCGGTCGATTTGCATTATGTCAGGCGCGGCATTGAAGATATCCGCATGCAACAAGAAAAATTAATTTTGCAAATTGAGCAGGCTGAAAGCATGGAAGAATTGCAAGATATAAAGGAAATGGCGCGTTCAATCCAGCAAAGACTGTTTGAATTGAAGAGTGATATTGAAAATGGAAAAAAGGAACCGGAGAAAAAAGAAGTTGTTGAAAAGCCAAAGCCAGCTCCAATTGTCGATTCCAAGGTTATTATCGAATATAAAGAGAAAACCATAAAATTACGGGCAGATATTGAAAAAATCGAAGCTGAAATTGCAGATTTGGAAAAAAAGATTCAGGAGGAAATTCAGTCAGACAGGCAAAAAAGGCAGAAATTTTTTGAAATAGAAGGTCTCTTCAGGTCAAAGCAGGAAGAACTGAATAGATTGAAAGATCAATTCAATGATTCTAAGGTTGCGCTGGCGCGAGTTGAAGTCCATGAAGAAGATTTGCGTGCGGATGTTTTGCGCGAACTTAGGATAGATGTGGACAATTTGAATCTATATATTGATGAAAATAAAATTGAAATTCAAAAAGAAAACATCAATCGGTCCCAATTGGAGCATGATATTTCTAAACTGAAAATTCAGATGGAGCAGATTGGAGGCATTGATCCATTGGTGGTTGAGGAATATGAAGAAACCAATAAACGTTTTGAATTTTTGACCAAGGAATCACAGGATTTGGAAGAAGCCATTGTCAGCTTGAAAGAAATAATCAAGGAAATGGATCAGAAGATCCACAAAGAATTTGCCTCAACATTTGAAGAGATAAACAAAGAATTCACCAAATATTTTAGAATCATTTTTGGAGGAGGCAACGCAGTTTTGAAAAAAGTGGAGATGCGCAAGAGGTCATATAAAGAAAGCGATGACGCGACTCTGGAAGGCGAAGAAATGGGTGATCTATCAGAAATGAATTTAGAAGAAAAGAAGGAGAGAACAGAGATCGGTATTGATATTTCAGCTTCTCCTCCCGGTAAAAAAATCAGCAATCTTTCTATGCTTTCAGGGGGAGAAAGATCTCTTACCTCGCTAGCTCTTTTGTTCGCCATTATTTCCCATAATCCTCCGCCGTTTGCAGTTTTGGATGAGGTGGAAGCGGCGCTGGACGAAGCCAATTCCAAACGTTTCGGCAGGATTATCCAAGAACTTTCCGGCAGCACCCAATTTGTGATCATAACGCATAATCGTGAAACTATGCGGCAAGCTTCAATGCTTTATGGAGTGACGATGGGAGATGACGGTATTTCAAAATTGCTTTCAGTGCGCATTGATCAAATCGGCCAAGGAGGCAGGATTTTAGAAAAATAATTTTTTAAAAAATAATCATAAAAAAAAATGGAGAAAAAATTTTCAATTGAAGAGGCTATATCAGCCGGTTGGGAAATCCTAAAAAATAATTTTTGGTTTATCCTTGGATTGCAGATGATCGTTTTTGCCCTTAATTTGTTTCCTGAGCTGGCCGATTTTGTTTTTGAAGATTTTTCTTCGATGGAAATTCCGCTTTTGATGATCGGAGTCGGATTTTTTATCTTACAGATTATTGTCAATATCGGAATGATAAAAATTTTCCTCGGCCTTCATGATAAAAAGCAAGAGAGAAATGTGGGAGATTTGTTTTCCGGAGTCGATCATTTCCTAGACTACATTATCGGAGGCATCGTTTATGTGGTCATTGTCGCGGTTGGATTTATTTTGCTCATAGTTCCAGGGATAATTTGGTCTATAAAATACCAATTCTTCGCTTATCTTATTATCGATAAGAATATGGGGCCGCTAGAGGCTTTGAAAGAAAGCGCCAGAATGACAAAGGGTCAAAAAATGAATTTATTTATTTTTTCTCTCGTGGCCATACTTCTGAATTTAGCAGGACTTTTGTTTGTAGGAATCGGTCTTTTAGTCACCGTTCCCCTCACTTCTTTAGCAGTAGTATATATTTTCAGAAAGCTTTCTGCTGAAGCAAATGTTCCGGTGCAAGCCGCTCCAGGAGTTATTCAAAGCCAAGTCAATTGACAATTTCCAGGCCATAGTGTAAAATAGCCAAGTAACTAAAATAAGTTTTAAATCAGGAATAACTTTCAGTTATTTCGTGTTGAATTATGTTAACTATAAGATTTGCTCGCGTCGGTAAAAAGAATAAGGCTCAATTTAAAATAATGCTTCAGGAGAACACGATTGCTCCTGGTGGGCGCCATATCGAAATCCTTGGCAGCTATGATCCTCATTCAAAGGAGGCTGTTTTAAAACAAGATAGAATAAACTATTGGATGTCCAAGGGGGTTCAACTGTCTGATACGGCTTATAATCTTTTTGTCAAAAAAGGCATCATTGAAGGAGGAAAAAGAAAAGTGAAAGTTCCAGCAAAAAAAGTGGAAGAGGTTGCGGCTGAAACTCCAAAAGAAGGAGAAAATGCTGTTGCTGCAGAAGAGGCAAAGGCTGAATAATTGACAAAATAAGGCTTTTAAATATACAATAGAAATATTCCGTAGATAGTAGGTTTCCATAAATCCTACTGAGGAAGCAAGATTGCTTTTTTATGTCTGCGGTTAAACGCAGATTTTTTGTTTGTCTTTACAAATATGCAAATTAAATCTTTTAATATGTTAAATTTACGAATATGCAAACCAAACAACAAAAAGAAATAATTGTCAAGGAATTAGCGGAGAAGTTAAAGTCATCCAAGGCAGTTGTTTTTTCTGATTACAAAGGCCTAAAAGTGAAAGATATGACTGTTTTGCGAAGAGAGCTGCGAGCGGAAGGAGTTGATCTTAGCGTAGCTAAAAAAACTTTGATTAATATTGCCCTTAAGGATGCTGGAATTGAGATGGATGTCAGGGAATTGGAAGGACAAATTGCTATTGCAGTTTCTGAAAAAGACGAAGTAGCGGCAGCCAAGATCATTGCAAAACTGGCTAAGGTTAATGAAAATTTGAAAATAGTAGGAGGAATATTGGGAACTAAGGAGTTAACAGCTGACGAAGTAAATGCTCTGGCTAAGTTGCCTAGCAAAGAAGAATTGTTATCAAAACTAGTCGGTACGTTAAATGCTCCGGTTTCTGGATTTGTCAATGTCTTAGCTGGAAACATGAGAGGCCTGGTTACGGCTTTAAAAGCTATTTCAGATAAAAAATAATTAATTATAAACATTTAAATAATAAATAAGTTTTGGTAGGTAGATTTATAAACTACAAACCATAAACCAAGAACTAATCATATGACAGAAGAAAAAAAAGAAGTAGTTGTTCCTGCAAAATTCGAAAAGATTGTTTCTGAAATTGAAACAATGAGTGTTTTGGATTTAAGCGAACTAGTGAAAGTTTTAGAAGAAAAATTTGGCGTTAGCGCTGCTGCTCCAATGATGATGGGAGCTGCTCCTGCAGCTGAAGCTGCTGCTGTTGAAGAAAAAACTGAATTTGACGTAGAAGTGACTGCAGCTGGCGCTTCAAAAATCAATGTTATCAAAGTTGTTAGAGAAGTAACCGGTCTTGGATTGAAAGAAGCTAAGGATTTGGTAGATGCTGCTCCAAAAGTTGTTAAAGAAAAAGTATCAAAAGCTGATGCTGATGCAATGAAGAAAAAACTTGAAGAAGCTGGAGCTACTGTTACCTTGAAATAATCTGGATTCAACAGAAAAACTCATCCCGCTAGCGGGATGAGTTTTTTTAATTGGGATTTTGATATGTAAATTTGGATGTTTCCCTGGATCTATGTTATAATTGATAAAATAACTTATTAAATAATCTAAATCAAAAAGATGCAACGTGATATCTATTTATCGGTCATAATACCTGCTTATAATGAAGGCGGTAGAAAGGGAGAGGAGTTGAAAAGAAACCTGCAAGAAATAGGTGACTATATGCAAAAAAATAATTTAGAATACGAAGTCATAGTGGTTAATGATGGATCAAAAGATGATACTGCTGAATTTGTAAAAAACTTATCTTCTTTAGTAAATAATAATCTATTGGTAGTGGATCGGAAGGAGAATCGCGGTAAATGGTATTCTGTTCGCGAAGGATTTTTAAAAGCCAGAGGTAAATTCAGACTCTTAACAGATGCTGATGGAGCGACATCTATAGATAATTTGGATGGATTTATGCAGCACATGCAAAAAGGCGAAGATGTAATTATCGGATCTCGAGATCTTAAAGAGTCAAAAATAGCAAAACATCAACCTAAATGGAAAGAATTATTAGGAGATGCGGGAAATATTTTAATCCAATTCTTGATGGGTCTTCGAGGAATTGAAGATACCCAATGCGGATTCAAGGTCCTTTCTGAAGAGGCCGTTAAAAATATCATTTCTAAAATGCAGGTAGATCGTTGGGGCGGAGATTTTGAGATGCTGATGTTAGCTAAAAAAACCGGATATGAAATCAAAGAAGTTCCTGTCATTTGGATGGATGCCGGACAAAGCTTGGTAGGTGTTTCCGGGTTAGGCGGATATTCATCCACCTTGAAAGAACTCTTTCAGGTAAAATGGAGATTGTTAACAGGAAAATATAATATTAAAAAAGAAAAATAAATTTCTCAAAAAAGTTCTGAGTAAAAATGGAAAAAAACATAAAAAATAAAAATCAATTGACAGAACTTAGACAAGATTTGGTGACAGGAGACTGGGTGGTGATTGCTACAGGTCGCGCTAAAAGGCCGGAGGATTTTGCCGTGAATAAAAGAGTAATAATAGAAGAGGATTCAGATAAGCCCTGTTTTTTTTGCTACCCGGAAGAAACAGGCCAAGAAAAAGACCTTTTGATTTATGAAACTTCCGGTGGAGATTGGAGCTTGCGGGTCTTTCCCAATAAGTATCCGGCTTTTTCCAAGGAAGAGATTGTGAATCATAATGAAGAGGGGCCGTATTTTTCTATGGATGGAACGGGTTATCATGAACTTTTTGTGACACGTGATCACAAAAGACAAATTGCCCAAATGGATGTTTTGGAAGTGGCGGAGATAATGGATGCCTATCAAAATCGATATATAGACCTCATGAACAAAAAAAGCGTCAATTACATCGAAATTTTTCATAATCACGGCAAAGAAGCGGGAGGTTCCATCTCTCATCCGCATTCGCAACTGGTCGCTATTCCGGTAATTTCTCCTTACATTCAAAGTGAATTGGACGGAGCAGAAAATTATTATAGAACCAATAAAAAATGCGCATATTGCACAATGATCGAATGGGAAAGCGAGCATAAAAAAAGAGTGGTTTTTGATTCGGATGATTTCATTGCATATTGTCCTTTTTCATCCAGGGCTGCCTTTGAGGTTTGGATTGTGCCGAAAAAACATAAGCCCTATTTTGAAAGGATGAGCGATAAGGAAAAATTAGTCTTGGCTGAAGCAATGCAGAAAGTCATGGATAAAATTTATAAGGCTCTTGGAGACCCGGCTTACAACTTTTATATCCACACCTCGCCTTGCGATGGCAAGGATTATCCGCATTATCATTGGCATATTGAGATTCTTCCTCGCACCTCCACCTGGGCGGGTTTTGAGCTTTCTACCGGAGTGGAAATTTCCACCATTCAACCGGAGATAGCGGCTGAATATCTGAGAAATATTTAATATTAAGCGAAGATAGAAATGAAGAAATCCGCTTTAACGGATTTTGTTTTTTGGTTTAATAAATGTTATAATTAAAATAATAAAGGAGTGAAAAAGAAAAAATATGAAAAAATTTGTTATCGGCAATTTGAAAATGAATCTCCAGAATATTAAAGAGCGGGAGGCGTATTTGACTCGCATGGGAAAGGAAATCAGCAAGAAAAATATGGAGAATGTGGAAATTGTTCTTTGTCCTCCGTTTGTGCATCTGGAGGGATTTAAGAAGTGGAAAAACAAGAAAATTGCGCGGGGTGCTCAAGATGTTTTTTTTGAAGAGAAGGGTTCCTTTACAGGTGAAATTTCTCCATCAATGCTCAAAGATTTTGATTGTCAATATGTCATTATTGGGCATAGCGAAAGAAGAAGATATTTTGGCGAAAGCGGAGAGTTCATAAGTTATAAAATCAAGGCGGTTTTGAAACAAAACATACGTCCGATTTTATGCATTGGAGAAACCAGAGAAGAAAAAGACAGTGATCAAACCATGAAGATTGTTGCCGATCAACTGAAGGAGGCTTTGGCTGATATTGATTCTTCCAAGATCAAAAATGTAGTTATAGCTTATGAACCGATTTGGTCTGTCGGCACTGATATGGTTCCAGCTTCCAATGAGATAATGAGCGCTAAGCTCTTGATTAAAAAAATATTGCATGAACTGGTAGGGAAAAAATTTGCTTCGGAAGTGGCGATTATTTATGGCGGCAGCGTGAATGCTAAGACCATACGCCAGGTCTGCCTGGATGCTGAAGTGGACGGAGTTTTAGTGGGGAGAGAAAGTTTGGACCCTAAAGAATTCATAAAAATAGCCGAGATAATAAATAAAAATTTTTAAATTTTATAATTTGATAAAGATATGATTACAAGCGTTAAGGAAATTTTAGGAAAAGCTAAAGAGGGAGGATATGCCGTAGGAGCTTTCAATACGACAAATCTGGAAACGACCAGGGCTATTGTGGAGGCTGCCAAGGAATTAAAATCTCCCGTGATTATTCAAGTTACGGAAAAAACCATGGAATATGCGGGCGGGAGAATGATATTTAATATTATAAAAAATGATGTGGAGTTTTATGCTCCGGAGATTCCGGTAGGGATTCATATTGATCACGGCGGTAATTTTGAAATTATTGAAAGAGCTGTAGAAATCGGCTGGACTTCTGTTATGTATGACGGATCAAGAAAGAGCTATGTGGATAATGTAGCTATGACTAAAAGAGTGGTGGATTATTGCCATGAAAAAGGGGTGGATGTACAGGGAGAGCTAGGGAATGTACCATACCTTAGCGAGCATAAAATGGGAGCTGTAGATTGGGATAAATATATGACTGACCCGGAGCAGGCTTGTGATTTTGTGGAAAAGACAGGAATAGACACATTGGCGGTGGCGATTGGAAATGCTCATGGTTTTTTCATCGAAAGAGAGATCCCTGATTGGGACAGATTGGAAAAAATTCGCAGCATGATTAATGTGCCCATCGTTTTGCACGGCGCTTCCGATTGGGAAGATGGAAAAGCGGAAAAAGCCATTGCCATGGGGGTAAATTGTTTTAATGTGGACACTAATACCCGCTTGGCTTTTGTGAATAGCCTGAGTGCCACCTTCACTGCTCAGGATGATCCGGGATTTGATGTGCGAAGAATTTTAGGCAAGGCCCGTGAAGCGGTAAAGGAAAGCGTAAAACATAAAATAAAACTATTTGGCAGCAATGGAAAAGCCTAAATCATTTTTACGTGTTAATGTGTTAAAATATGACTGTTGAAAAAATACTTTTGGGTTTTGATCCAGAACCGAGAAATATATTGCCAGCATTGAAAAAAATCAGCGCCTCTTTCGGATTTGTGGATGAGGAAAACGCTCAAAAGATGGCTGATTATTTTGACATTTCGATTTCAAGAATTTTTGAAACAGCCACTTTTTATGATTTGGTAAAAACCAAAAAAAGAGCGCCTTTGGAGATTCAGGTTTGTTCGGGCGCCAATTGTGCCACTAAGGATGCTTATAGGGTGATCAGAGAAATCGAAAGACAGCTTAAAATTAAGGCTGGAGATCAATTTAATCCCAAGATAAGATTGGAAATTGTCAGTTGCCTCGGGCAATGCGGCAATGGGCCGGTTGTAATTATTAATGAAACCGCATTTCTTCGTGTTACTCCAAGAAAAATATATGATATCCTAAAGAATTATTTATAAAGTAAAAATGGGAAAAGAAACAAAAATAATTACAAAAAACTGGGGAAAAATAAATTCTCAAAACATAGAAGCATATATCCATGCTGGCGGATATGAGGCTTTAAAAAAATTTCTGTTTGAAATGACGCCAGTTTCAGGCGTGGAAGAAATAAAAATTTCCAGGTTATGCGGCAGGGGAGGCGCCGGTTTTTCAACCGGGACAAAGATGGAGTCCGTACAAAAAGAAAAATCTTCTGAAAAATATTTCATATGCAATCTGGATGAATCGGAGCCCGGAACCTATAAGGATAGGATGATAGTAGACAATGATCCGCATTTGCTTTTGGAAGGAATAATAATTTCTTCTCTGATAGTAGGAGCCAACAAAGCTTTTATCTGTATTAACGGTAATTACCGAAAACAAGCTCATATTCTTGAATTGGCAATTGAAAGGGCTCGAGAAAAGGGATTCATGGGAGAAGGAATATTGGACAGTCAATATAGCTTGGAAATTGAGATTTTTTCCGGAGCCGGAGCCTATATCTGCGGAGAAGAAACAGCTCTTATCAATTCTATTGAAGGCCATCGAGGCGAACCCAAAGCCAGACCTCCTTTTCCCACTCAAATAGGTCTCTTTGGGAAACCGACACTGGTGAATAATGCTGAAACTATCTGTAATATTCCTTGGATAATCCTTAATGGCGGACATGAATATGCCAAGATCGGATCTGAAAAGTCTCCTGGAACAAAACTTTTTATTCTTGATGGCGCGATAAAGAACGTTTCAGTGGTGGAGCTTCCTTTGGGAACATCCATCAGAGAGTTGATCGAGACGCATGGAGGAGGGATGGCCAAAGGAAAATATTTTTGGTTTGCCCAGATTGGAGGTTCATCAGGCAGATTGATTTTGGAAAAAGATCTGGACGAAAAATTGGAATATGACCGGGAGGCAAAAATACCTGTGGGTTCGGGAGCAGTTTTAGTTGTGGATAGGACGGTGGACATCCATGAGATGCTTTTATCTTGGACTAGTTTTTTTCGCCGAGAATCATGTGGAAAATGTGTTCCTTGTCGAGAAGGCACATTCCGTTTGTGGGAAATTGCCAAAAGGGCAAAGGACGGAAAAATATCAGAACGTGATCTGGAGACGATTCCCGATATTTTGTGGGTTCTTGGAAATGCAACTTTTTGTCCCTTGGGAAAGTTTGCGGCAGTGGCTTTTTTTGATGCGATAGATAATTTTCGAAAAGAAATATTAAAAGAAAAAAACATAAACTAAAATTTATGAAAATACGGATAGACAATAATGAATACGAGGCATCTGAAAAAGAAACTATCTTGGATGTCTGTCGAAGGGAGGGGATAAAAATTCCTACGCTTTGCCATATGAAAGGCGTGCATGAGGGAGTATGCCGCATTTGTTTGGTGGAAAATTCCGGAAAACTGATGACTTCTTGCAATACTAAGGCTTGTCCGCAAATGGATATTGTAACGCAAAGTGAAAATATCTCCAGGGCCAGAAAAATAAATCTCGAGCTTCTTTGGGCTGATCATGCCGGAAAATGCGCCACATGCAAGAAAAATAGGAGATGCGAGCTGCAAAATCTGACAATGCTCCAAAAGGTAGAAAACTTTAGGTTTGTTCCAAAAAAAGAAGATTTGACTCAGGAGGAAGAACTGGATCTTCTAAAAGACAATCGGATGCGTGTAGTGGTGGATGAGGGCAACAGTGCAATTTCCAGAACTACGGAACTTTGCGTAGAATGTCGCCGGTGCATCAATATTTGCCCTACTAAAGAATTATCTTTCAACAATCGTTCAGGCGATGTGGTGGTAGGGACGCCCTATCAAAAGCCATTGGATTGCATTTTTTGCGGACAATGCGTAAAAAATTGTCCGACAGGAGGAATAACGGATAAGAACGACTTGGATGAAATCCTAGAAAAATTAGATGATCCTAAGAAAATGGCCGTTGCGCTTTTTGATCCGGCTCTATTGGAATCAATGTCGCTAGAACAGCCGGAAATAGAATCGCAGAGAAAACTGGTCGGCACATTGAAGGCAGTCGGATTTGAAGCAGTTTTTGATTTGGCTTTCGGGATGGAAATTTTTATAGAAAAAACCATAGAAAAAATAAAAGGCAATCAATCGAATAATCTTATTCTGAGCCACTGTCCATCACTTAAGCTGTATATAGAAAAATATTTTCCTGAATTCAGTAAGAATATTATAGATGTTTTGACTCCGGATGAACTCATGGCTATTTTTGTCAAAACCGAATATGCAAAGAAAAATAAAATAAATCCAAAGGACATCGTGGTTGTTTCAATTTCATCTTGTGTAGCGAAAAAAATCAAGAAAGACACTAGTCTTGATTATGTAATAACTATGAGGGAATTTGGTAGGATTATTAGAAAGAAAAACATCAAAATTTCTGAAGTGGAGGGGGAAGAGTTTAGTCGTGACATAAGCCCTAAAAACAAGGAAGTGAGCAAGATGACACGATGCGGAGGGGCGGCAGAGATGATTGCAAGAGAAATGGGAATCGAATATATTCAGGCAAACGGAGTGAAGGATATAAAAAATATTTTTATCAGTCTCAGGAAAAAGAGAATTGAAACTAAAATTATTGAAGCGATGATCTGTCCGGGAGGATGTGTGGGTGGGGGAGGACAGTCAAATAATATCTTGTGATCTTATTGAGAATAAGAAGATATCGCTCGATTTGAAATGTTCCACTTTTCTTTTCCCAAAAGAAAAGTGGAGAAAAGAAAAAGGCCGTCTGGGCAAAATTCAAAAATAAATTTTCAAATTGTTCGCTAAAATTTCCGAAAACCATAAAAAGAAATCCTGCGGGAAATTTTTTAACGCTCACAAATTTCAATTTATAGTTTTGAATTTTACAGGACGGGGATATTTAATAAATTTTAAAATTAATCATATTTGTCTTGCTATACCCGGGAAAATTTTAAAGATTAAAAACCATTTGGCCGAAGTGGATTTTGATGGTGTTCAGAAAGACATCAATATTTCCTTGGTAGATGTTGAAATTGGCGACTATGTGATGGTGCATGCCGGTTTTGCCATTGAGAAAATGGAGATTGATGTGGTGGCGGATATTCAAGAATATTTAAAGAAATAGTCTTCGATTGCTATAGGTTGTTTTTTATTATCAAGCTAAGGAATTAGTAGGGATTAATGAGTGATGAAAAAAACTATTCAACAAATTAATAAAGTTGCTAAGGAAATCGGGCGGGAAGTGAGTCTGATGGAAGTTTGCGGGACACATACGCAGGCCATTAGTCGTTTTGGAATTCGGGATGTTTTGCCTAAGAATGTCAAGCTGATCACTGGGCCGGGCTGTCCGGTTTGTGTGACTTCTCAAAATGATATTGATGCTCTCATCGGCTTAGCTTTGTCTGGGATTCCGATCGCTACCTACGGTGATGTGTTGCGGATGCCGGGGCACTATGGCAGCTTGAATGAAGCACGCGAGAAAGGAGCCAAGGTTTTTGACGTCTATTCGGTTTCCGAAGCTTTGGAAAAACAGAAAGAATTTCCAGATTTGATTTTTTTCGGGCTGGGATTTGAAACTACTACTCCGATGACAGCTTGGGGGATCCAACAAGGTCTCACTGTGTATTCGTCTCACAAGGTTTTTTTGCCGGCGATGCAGGCTCTTCTTAATATGGGAGAAATCAAAATTGACGGATTTATTGATCCGGGACATGTGAGCACGGTTACGGGAATCCATCCCTATGAAAAACTGGAAATTCCCCAGGTGATTACGGGCTTTGAAATGCAAGATGTGTTGGAGGGAATTGTATTATTGTTGAATCAGATAAAAAATGATGATTTGACGGTAGTGAATCAATATTCAAGACTAGTGAAGAATGATGGCAACGAAAAAATAAGAAAAATAATTGCAGAAGTTTTTGAAATTGCTGATGGGGATTGGCGAGGTTTTGGCACAATTCCCGGTTCAGGACTCAAAATAAGAAATAAATATAGGAAATTTGACGCCAAGGTTAAATATAAAGATATTCTGGATAAAGTGGATTTTTCGCATTCGGGAGAGCCTAAAGGCTGCAAATGTGGAGAAATAATTCGTGGACTGGCTGAACCCAAAAAATGTCCGATGTTTGGACGTCGCTGCACTCCTGAAAATCCCATCGGACCTTGCATGGTTTCAATTGAGGGGGCGTGTAATGTGTCATATAGATATGGAAAAAAATAAAGTAAAAAATAAAAAAAATAGATGGGTTTTTGCGCTAGCTACAATCTTTTGGCTGGGTGTCATTTTTTTGTTTTCTGCTGAACCGAACCTGCGTTCACCCTTTTCCTATGAAGCGGATCTGGTTTTGCGTAAATTCGCCCATATAGCCGAATATTTTATCCTGACTTTTCTCATATACAAAGCATTGTCCGTTGGAAAGGCTAAGAGTAATTTATTGTTGGTAAGCTTTTTGATAGCATTGATCGGGGCGGTTTTTGATGAATGCCACCAGATGTTCGTGGCCGGGCGCGAAGGCGCTATTCGAGATGTGCTATTTGACGCAGTAGGAATTCTTTTTGCAATTTATTTTATTTTTAGAAAATCAAAAAATGGAGAAAGAAAAAACAATTAGTTTGGAAATGGGCGGCGGGGGAATGAAATCAGCCGAGATAATTTCTGAGATTCGGAAAAATTTTGGAGGAGCGGGGAGGTGGAAAAATACCGGTGATGACGGGGCGGTATATGATCTTGGTAGAGACGCATTGCAAAACGTCTCTGTGATAGGAGATAAACTGGTGTTTACTACAGATGCTTTCATAGTGGATCCGATTTTTTTTCCGGGAGGAGATATCGGAAAAATTGCCATGTGCGGAACGATTAATGACTTGTCAGTAATGGGAGCAAAGCCTATTGGAGTGGGTCTTAGCATTGTGATGGAGGAAGGTTTTCCGATGGAAGATTTGAAAAAAATCATGCAATCAATAGGAAAGGTTTCCAAAGAGGCTGGCGTGCCGATTGTGACGGGAGATACGAAAGTTACGGAAAAAGGGAAGATTGATAAGATTGAAATCACTACTTCCGGAGTAGGGTTGGCTAAGGATGTAATTTCCAACGGAGGAGCAGAGGTGGGGGATTGCATAATTTCATCAGGCGATCTGGGCGAACATAGCGTAGCGCTTCTAGCCAGAAGATTCGACTACAAAACCAAGATCCAAAGCGATTGCCGGCCTCTTAATAGAGAAATAGAAAAAGTAGGAAAATTCTTGAACGCTTGCAAAGATCCGACTCGCGGAGGCTTGGCCGCCAATCTTAATGAAATAGCATCCAAGTCTAAAGTGAAAATTATTTTGGATGAAGAAGTCTTGCCATACAAAAAAGAAACGGTGGCTGTTACGGAGCTTTTGGGATTGGATAAGTTCTCCTTGGCTTCGGAAGGAAGATTTGTGGCGAGCGTGTCAGAAAAAAATGTAAAAAAAGTTTTAAATATTCTTAGAAAATTCAACCCCGAGGCTAAAGTCATCGGCCGAGTTGAAAAAGGCAAAGGGGTTTTTCTCAGAACAGAACTGGGCGGACTGCGCCAAATTGAAGTGCCAAGAGGAAAATTGATTCCTCG
>DPJH01000032.1 GCA_003543115.1 Candidatus Moraniibacteriota bacterium | reverse complement strand
AATATATTTATAAATAGTTGTTTTTATGGTATTATGTAAAAGTAAATAGAAAATAAAAAATATGCATAAAACTTTAAAAATACAAGTAGCCGCTGGAATAATAATTTTGATATCTGTTGTTTTAGGTTTTAGTTTTTGGACAATGAGCAGAGATGTAGACACAACTCCTATTTTTGTAAAAACAGGCAAAAAACAAGCAGAGCGACTCTGTACGCAAGAGGCGATGCAATGTCCGGATGGGGGCTATGTCGGCCGCAGCGGGCCAAAGTGCGAATTTGCCCAATGTCCAACCAGCAAAGAAAATGGGTGTGTTGGAGAAGGTGAAAGCATTGGAGCGGTTCATCCCGATGTGGTAGCGAGAAAATGTTGTGCGGGAATGGCTCCCGTCATACCGAAAGGAATTGTAGGTACTCAAGGAATATGCCAAAAAATTGCAAAATAAAGAGAATTTTTAAGAGCGATCAATTTTTCTTGGTCGCTTTTTTATATATACAAGAAGGAAAAAAGACTTTGACTTCAAGCCATTTTTTTGCTAAAATTAATAAAGTTAGCACTATTTAAATCAAAACTTTGCTTAGAAAATGGCAAATTCTTAGAATAAATAAAAAATTATGGGAATATTCAGTAAGTTGTTTGGTTCAAATCAGCGAGAAATCGGGAAGATAATGCCAATCGTAGATAAAATAAATTTATTAGGGTCTCAGATTAAGGAATTATCTGATATTCAATTACAAGAAAAGACACAGGAATTTAGAAGCAGGATAGAAAAAGGTGAGAATCTTGATGTTATTTTGCCGGAAGCTTTTGCAGTAGTAAGGGAAGCAGCAGATAGAGTTAATGGAACAAGACCGTTTGATGTTCAGCTTATTGGAGGAATAGTGCTTCATCAAGGCAAGATTGCAGAGATGAAAACAGGCGAAGGAAAAACACTAACATCAACCTTGCCGATCTATCTCAATGCCTTGTCTGGCAAGGGAGTGCATGTAATTACGGTAAATGACTATTTGGCAAAAAGAGACTGCAATTGGATGGGTTCTATCTTTCACTTTCTTGGAATTTCAACCGCTTGCATCGTCCACGACACTTCATACATGTATGAACCGAAAAAATTTGATGGGACTGAGGTAAGCATAGAAATGGAAAATTTACGGGAAATAACCAGAAAGGATGCTTATAATGCAGATGTGACATATGGAACAAATAATGAATATGGCTTTGACTATTTGCGGGATAATATGGTCCAGTCCAAGGCGCAAATGGTCCAAAGAGAATTGAATTTTGCTATTGTGGATGAAGTAGACTCAATCTTGATTGATGAAGCCAGGACGCCTCTTATTATTTCCGCCCCTGATACCGAATCAACGAAATTATATCAACAATTTGCACAAATAGTTCCAAAGCTAAAAAAAGATGAGGATTATGAGGTGGATGAAAAAATGAAATCGGTAGTTATCAATGAATCCGGAATTAACAAAGTGGAACAAATGCTCGGAGTAGGCAATTTATATGAAGCTGGCAGGATAAGTTATGTTCATCATTTGGAGCAAGCTTTGAAAGCTCAGATCATTTTCCAATTGGATCGCGATTATGTAGTCAAGGAGGGAGAAGTTATCATTGTCGATGATTTCACAGGAAGATTGATGCCGGGAAGGCGTTATAGCGACGGTTTGCATCAAGCCATAGAGGCCAAAGAAGGAGTTAAGGTGCAAAAAGAATCACGCACCTTGGCTACCATTACATTTCAAAATTATTTCAGGATTTATAACAAGCTATCTGGTATGACCGGAACGGCTTTGACAAGTGCGGAAGAATTTTTCAAGGTTTACAATGTAGATGTGCTAGAGATTCCTACCAACAAAAATATTCAAAGATCGGATCTTCCAGACGTGATTTTCAAAACGGAAAAAGGAAAATTCAATGCGATTATGGAAAAAATAAAAGAGTTGAATAAAATCGGACAGCCGGTCCTAGTGGGAACGATTGCTATTGAAAAATCCGAATATCTAAGCGCGCTTCTTCAGAGAAACGGCGTCCACCATGAGGTTTTGAATGCAAAAAACCATGAAAGGGAAGCGTCGATTATTGCAAAGGCCGGCCATCTTGGATCAGTTACGATCGCTACTAATATGGCGGGACGAGGAACCGATATCAAGCTTGGTCCTGGGGTCAAAGAGGCGGGCGGACTTTTTATTATCGGAACCGAGAGGCATGAAGCGCGAAGAATTGACAACCAGCTGCGAGGCCGCGCCGGAAGGCAAGGAGATCCTGGTGTTTCTCAATTTTATGTTTCTTTGGAAGATGAATTGATGAGAAGGTTCGGCGGAGACAAGTTAAAAAATCTTATGGACAAACTAGGCCTTCCAGAAGACCAGCCGATTCAAAATGCGATCATTTCAAGATCAATTGAAAATGCCCAAACAAAAATAGAAGGCTTTAATTTTGATATCAGAAAGCACGTTTTGGATTATGATGATGTGATGAACAAGCAAAGAGAAGTTGTCTACAAAAAAAGAAGGGAAATCTTAGAAATGAAGGATGCAAAAAGCGAAATATTCAACTATTTGAACGAAGAAATCGAAAAGATCGTTTCCTATAATTGCTTGGGGGAGGAAGAAGAATGGGATATGAAAGAAATTCTTGCTTCTTTCAGGGCGATTGTTTTTTCTGAAGCGGACTTATCTACGAAGCTGGAAGAGTTGAGAAAGGATAGCCGAAGGAACAGTGCTGAAAAAATAGCTCAAATATCAGAGTTTCTTATGGGTGTTGCCAAAGAAATCTATAATAAAAAAGAAGCGGCAATCGGTTCGGAGCAGATGCGTCTTATCGAAAAATCCATAATTTTACAGACAACCGATATGACATGGATGAGTCATTTGGATGAAATTGATTATCTGCGAGAAGGGATCGGACTCAGGGGATACGGACAAAGAGATCCGCTGATTGAATATAAGAGAGAGGCTTTTAATATGTTCTCCCATCTGATGGATAATATTAGAAGCAATATTGTCAATACTATTTTTCGTGTAAATGTTATTTCTCCAGAAAAAGAAAAAACACAGGAAAATCTCAATTTTCAAGGTGCTAGTGACGGAGTGGAGCAATTTGAGGCAGCAAAAGATGAAAAAACAAATCAAAAAAAGGAAGAAAAAAGAAGCCCTATGATTAATGGAGATAAGGTTGGCAGGAATGATCCGTGTCCGTGCGGATCCGGAAAGAAATATAAGAAATGCCATGGAGCATGACATCCATAAGAATTAAAAGTAACCGTTTAAAAGCATATGAGATTTCTTTTTTCAATTGAAAAGTCTATTGGGTCGGTGATTTTTCGGCGGAAAGAAAATGGAGAAAAAGAATTTTTGATTTTGCATTATCCCAACGGACATTGGGATTTCGCAAAAGGTCATGTAGAAAAAGGGGAAACGGAATATTTTACATTGCTGCGCGAAATTGCTGAAGAAACAGGGATAACCAATCTGACAATAATACCAAAATTTAAAAGATCCATACGTTACTTTTATCGAGCGGTTGGCGATGAGGCACTGGAGCGAATTCACGAAAAGAAAAGCCTGAATATAATGAAGAAGCTTGTCTATTATTTGGTTGAAGTGAGGGCAAAAAAAATAGTAATATCTTCTGAACATGTCGGCTATGGATGGTTTGATGGTGAACAGGCATTATCGAGAATAACATATTCCGGCGCGCGCAGCATTTTTATAAAAGCTAACGATTTTATGAAAAAATATAAGATTTAGTTGTAATTTGCACAGTTTTTTAGTATAAGATAAAATAAATTCATTATGACAAATAAACAAAAAATATCAATTAGATTTGCAAGCATTATTTTGTTGGCTGTTTTTGCAGGATTGATTTCATATCCGCAGGCAGTTTCAAAAGTTCCGAAAGCATATGAGATTTTAAGCAAGCTTAAAATAAATCTTGGCCTGGATTTGCAGGGGGGCATCCATCTTGAATATAAGGCCGATATAAGCAAGATTGAAGAAAATAAAATCGATGAAGCCATCCAGGGATTGCAAGATGCTGCGGAAAGAAGAGTGAATGCTTTCGGGGTGGCTGAACCGATTATTTACACCACTAAGGCAGGAGAGAAAGACAGGAGGCTTATCGTAGAGCTAGCCGGCGTGAAGGATATCAACGAAGCAAAGAAAATGATCGGAGAAATGCCTTTTTTGGAGTTTAAAGAAGAAGGTCCGGCTGATACTTCCAATGAGATCCCTCAGGATGTTCTTGATAAATTAAATTCTCAAAATCAACAAAGAGCAAGGGAGATTCTGGCAAAAATTATTTCTGGAGAAGATTTTACTCAGTTGGCCAAAGATAACAGTCAAGATCCAGGAAGCAAAGATCAGGGAGGAGATTTGGGTTTTGTAAAAAAAGGAACTTTTGTGCCGGAATTCGATAAAATTCTTTTTGAAGGAAATCTAAAAGACGGGGAAGTTTACAATAATCTTGTAGAGACTCAGTTCGGATGGCACATTATCAGAAAGATTGAACAAAAAGGGGAGGGAGATGGCTTGGAGGTGCATGCAGCTCACATTCTTTTTGCCAAACAAGCAAATCAAAAACCTCAAGTAAATTTTGTTTCAACTGGACTTACTGGAAAAAATCTGAAAAATGCTTCTGTGGATTTTGCCAAACAAGGGATTTCCGAGCCGCAAGTAGCACTAAAATTCGACGAGGAGGGATCCAAGCTGTTTGCAGAAATTACTAAGAGAAATATCGGGAAAAGCGTAGCTATTTATTTGGATGGCAATATTATAAGTGCTCCAACAGTACAAACGGAAATTACTAATGGGGAGGCTGTAATAACGGGGAACTTTTCTACCGACGAGGCTAAGAAACTGGTAAAAAGATTAAATGAAGGTGCTTTGCCAGTACCCATTACTCTTGTTAGCCAAGAAAGTGTGGATGCATCGCTTGGAGGAATCTCTTTGCAAAAAAGCATGAAAGCCGGTTTTATCGGTTTAGGCTTGGTGATAATTTTTATGCTTCTTTATTACCGTTTCTTGGGTCTTATAGCATCTATTGCGCTTCTTATTTATACTGCATTTATGGTTTCTATTTTCAAGCTATCCGGACTTACTCCGTGGCAAATAACTCTGACACTGCCTGGGATCGCAGGATTTATACTTTCTATTGGAATGGCAGTGGATGCCAACATTCTTATTTTTGAAAGAACAAAAGAAGAAATTCGAAAGGGAAGAACAATAATGGGGGCTTTGGATGAAGGATTTAAGCGGGCTTGGACTTCTATTCGGGATGGAAATTTCTCTTCGATTATCACAGCTTTTATTTTGATAGAGCTTGGCACCGGTTTTGTAAAAGGTTTTGCCATAACGCTTATTATCGGAGTTCTTCTTTCTATGTTCACGGCAGTTACGGTTTCCAGGACTTTGTTGCAATTTATTCTAGGAGAATGGGTGGCGAATAAGCTGTGGCTGGTTGGAGTTAGAAAAAAAGATATTGTAGAAATTAAATAAAAAACTATAACCGAAAAAAAGATGTATAATATTATCGGAAAAACAAAATATGCATATGTATTTTCAATTACTCTGACAATCCTTTGCGTGGCCAGTATTTCCATATGGGGGTTGAAATATGGAATCGATTTTACCGGAGGAACTTTGATGGAGGTCCAGTTCGAGCAGAGCGTACCAGAAAATGATGAGATTATCGGGACGCTTTCAGAATTAAGTTTAAGCAGTTTGACAGTACAAAAGAAGGGAACAAACACGGCGCTTATAAGCTACGCCTCGGCAGAAGACAGTGTAAATCAGGAAGTATGGAAAAGAATCAGTGAAAAATATGCCGAATCCAAGCAGTTGCGGGTGGATTATCGTGATTCATCGATTTCCTCTGAATTGAAAAGGAAATCGCTCTGGGCTCTTTTTTGGGCGGGAGTTGGTATAATGTCGTTTATTGCCTTTGCCTTTCGCAAGGTCTCCAAGCCGGTTGAATCTTGGAAATATGGGATTGGAGCTGTCATTGCGCTTGCTCACGATATTTTGATTACGGTGGGAGTTTTCTCGATCCTCGGTCATTTTTATGGAGTGGAAGTGGGTATTCCTTTTGTGGCAGCTCTTTTGACTATTCTTGGTTTTTCAGTGCACGACACTATCGTGGTATATGACAGGACTAGGGAAAATATATTAAAAGGATCAAACAAAGAACCATTTCCAGAGGTGGTGAACAGAAGTTTGAATGAAACATTGGTACGCTCCATCAACACTTCTATGACGGTTATCATTACATTATTGGCGATCTATTTTTTTGGAGGAGAGTCAGTCAAGCATTTTTCCTTAGCTCTTCTTGTGGGAATTGTTTTTGGAACTTATTCTTCAATTTTCATTGCTTCTGCTCTTTTAGTAACTACTTATAAATTTTCAATCAGAGAATAGTGCATTCCAACTAAAAATTAAAAACTATAAACAAACATATGTGGAATCCATTTGCAAAAAATACTAAGAAAAATGATGATACAAGCGCTCCAAAAATGGGGATGCTTCAAGCGCTGGCTATGAAAAAAATGGCCAAAATGAGCCCCAAAGAAAAAGAAAAAATGATGCAAGAGGCACGGAAGCCGGAAAACAGGGAGCAGATCATGAAAGTGATGAATATGATGAAAAAAACCGGACAAGTGACTGACGAGCAAATTGAGCAGGCAAAAAAGATGTTTGGATTGTAAATTGATAATAAAAATAAAAAATGTTTAGATTTCTCAAAGAAAAAATAAGCAAGCACAATTTACATCTCAAGCCGATATTCTTATTCGCACTGGTCTTATTTTTTTGGACAATATATGACACTATTCTGACCTATATAACGCCGCTGCTTATGGAAGAAAAAGGCCTTTCGGTGAGCATGATAGGACTTATTATCGGGACTTCATCGATCAGTGGAGCTATTTTCGATTTTTTTATCTGCAAAATTTTCAAGAACTCTGATTTTAGAAGAATGTTTCTGGTGATGTTTGCTATCTGTCTTTTTTATCCGCTTTTGCTTTCACAAGCGAAAACAATCTGGCTTTTTCTAGTTGCTGTGGCTGTATGGGGAATCTATTATGATCTGTATGCTTTTGGAGCATTTAATTTCGTCGGGAGATATACTAAAAAAGAGGAGCATGCCGCTAATTTTGGAATCATTCAGTTTTTTAGGGCGTTGGCAGATGTCATCGGGCCATTTGTTGCCGGGCTGGTTATTGCCTCCGGAGTTTACTGGCATGTCTTTGCAGTAAGTTGGTTTTTCTTAGTCATTGGAATCGGCTTATTTTTCATACTTATATTGATCATAAAAAAATATCCATTTGCAAGAGAAGACGATCAATGCGTCAGGAAAAGGAATTTTTTGCTGGAAATTCATCTATGGAAAAAACTGGCTACTATGATGACACCGGTGCTATTCGTAACGTTTTTCATTTATTTCGTAGAATCTTTTTTTTGGACACTGGCTCCGTTATTTGCCGAGAGCGCTCATTTTGGCAGATTCGGAGGATTATTTTTAACCGCCTATCTTGTGCCAGCTCTTTTCGTGGGTTGGATCGTAGGTGATATTACAAAACGTTTTGGGAAAAAAAGGACAGCGATAGTCGGTATTCTTGTCAGCTCTATAATCCTCGTGTCTTTTCTTCATATAACCAATCCTATACTTCTAATCATAAGTGTTTTTATCTCCTCATGCTTTATCAGTATTTCTTTACCGGCAATCAACGGAGTTTATGCCGACTACATTTCTGAGGCTCCACAGGTAGACAGTGAAATAGAAGGAATCGAAGACTTTTTGTTCAATTTGAGCTATGTGATCGGTCCTATCGCGGCTGGCGTTATCGCAGATCTCGCGGATATCCCGACTGCTTTCACCTTTTTGGGATTGCTCGGAATGGCGTTGGCGCTGGTTCTGCTGGTAGTCACTCCTAAGAGTATGCACATAAATATTTCTCCTAAAGAGCTGCAAGAGACATAGTCTGTGTAAAATTTCTCACATCGGTGCAAGTTTGAAAAAAATAATGGAAATAATAATGAAAAAAACCGGGCATGTGACTGATGAGCAGATTGAATAAGTCAAGAAAATGTTCGGGTTGTAGGATTAAAAATAAATATGAAGATATTAGAGTTTCCTGAATTGCGACAACTATACGAATATGATTGTGGAGCTAATGCTTTGCAGTCTGTTTTGACATATTATGGCATTGAGATACGAGAAGAAATTATAATGAAATGTGCGAAAACTAACCCAAAGGAAGGAACTCTAATTTCTGAAATGGTACATACTTTAGGTAAATTTAATCTGAAGTATGATTCAAGAAGCATGATGTTGGATGAAGTTAAAAATTATATCAACAAGGATATCCCGGTAATTATCCTTTTGCAAGCATGGGATAAAAAATCCGTTGATTATTCAACTATCTATCGTGATGGTCATTGGGTTGTCGCTATAGGCTATAATGAGAAGGAGATAGTTTTTGAAGATCCATATTCTTTTGAAAGAACATTTTTAGAAAATATTGAATTAGAAANNCAATTTTGCAAAAAATTGGAAAGGCTGGGAGTCGTCGTCTACGAACCTAATATCCACGATATCAAAGAGGGGGATGTTTTTTTTCATTCTGATTTTATCACTCGGATTGCTTTCAAGGGCTACACTTTGGAACATTTTGATTGGATAAGGAAAGCAGATGTGGTTTTCATTTATAACGGGAAAAATTATGTCGGAACCAGTGTCAGCATGGAAATAGGCTATGCGACTGCCCTGGGTAAACCCATCTATGCATTGAGCAAGAATACCGGAGATGAATGCCGGGATACATTGATTGATCGCGAAGTCAAGACTCCTGAAAAACTAGCAGCGCTATTGAAATAAAAAAAATCCCCTTGTCCTGCAAGGGGTTTTTGATATTAGGAGGAATTTCCTTTAGCGATCGCCGCAAGCATATTCATCTTTTCGTTTTTGAATTGCTCCAGCTTCTGCTTTTGAGCTTTTGCCTTTTCGATTTGTTCAAGCGCATTCAATATGTTTGGCGGATCTATTAGAGCTACTAGCTCAAGGGATTTGATCTGAGTGTTAATGTTGGATATCATCAGTTCTGCTTTTGTTACTTCATCCTCAGTAGATTTTATGCGTAGAGCCATGATTTCTTCTTTGTGCGTATCGATATGCTTTTTCAACTGCATATTTTCTATATGCTCACATATGAAGAGCGCTACGGGGATAAGGAAAATAATGCACAAAAGAATATTTAAGTGTTTCATTAACCGCCTCCGAATTGTTAAGGAAAGTGTATAATTTTTTTATTCCAAATTATCGTGAAAGTATGACATAAAATAATAATATTGTCAAATTAAAACGATAAAATATAAAAAACAAGGAATTTAGAGCTTCCTTGTTTTTAGGATAACAAAACAATTTTCTAATACATCAGCACCGCAACCGGCTCCATTTTGGCGACCACTTTGACTATCTGATTGTCCACCATTCCAGAAACCACTTCTTCAATGTCTTTGTAATATCCGGCATCTTGCTTGATCACTCCGGAGGAAGCAGCGTTATATAGTTTCACATTTCTCGTTTCCATTTTTTGGAAAAGTTCTTCCTTGCTGTGGGCGGCATCAGTGAGGGGGTCTTTTCGCATGCCCGTTCCGTGGCTAGCTGAAAAGAATGTTGATTCATTGGCATCCGTCCCTACGCCTAGATAGGCCGGAGTGCTCATGGATGATGGCATGAAGACAGGCTCTCCAGTCTCCGAGAAAAGAGGGTGTTCTTTCATTCGAGCTGGCCCATAGGCTCTGGTGGTTCCGTTCCTATG
The DNA here is from genome assembly GCA_003543115.1 of Candidatus Moraniibacteriota bacterium. GTDB lineage: Bacteria > Patescibacteriota > Minisyncoccia > Moranbacterales > UBA2206 > UBA8518. Next base: position 6,227 of record DPJH01000032.1, on the reverse strand, counting down.
CACCCAAACATCAGACCCAAAGTGATTTTCTCGATCGACATATACATGCGGCATATCATAAAGAAGATCCAACTCCGGATTTTTTCCTAAAACTCTCTCGATGGTCTGATCAAGATTGTGAGTGAGAATGGATCGATTGGCAAATCCTTGATTAGCGGCAGCACGGTTGGCTGTGAGAAAAAGTTTCCCTTCAATGCTTTTATCATTATAACGAAAATAGTCAGGGCTATCTTTCTCCTTTTCAATTTTTTTCCATAAATTTTTGAAGACTTTTCGGTATTCGGTTTTGAAAAAGAATTTTCCTAGTTCAAGAACAACCCTTTGGCTTAAATGTTCTTTCCTCTTGGGGGTGTAAAGATAGGAAGAATATTGGCCTAGGAGTCCCGATCCGGTATGAAGAAGAAATATGTATTGACCTTTGTGGATTCCGAACTTTTCAGCGATTTTATCGTCCTTGATTTCTGAAATTTTCATCAAATCAAGATAATGATTTCCAGCCGCTCCTAATATGCCCAGGCGATACTTTCCTATGAAGAGAAAAAGCTTCGGTATAGCATTTAAAATTTCTTTGACAGAGACTGGCGTTTCAAAGAAGTTCCCAGATTTATAGGTGTTTTCCACTTCATTTTTGGTCCGCGTACCAAAGTGTTTTTTTACGGCAGCTACTCCCTCACGGCAGATATCCATGATAAGTCTATACGAAACAGGGGTTCCGACATAAGCCTTGGTAGGAATGGGCTTGATAAGAGCTTTGAAAAGCTTGTCAATGTTTTCCGGGGTCAGATCTTCATCAGTCAGATTGGTTTTGAGGAGTCTTTTTCCGCAATTAGGAGCCGTATCATTTATTTGAGGCATAAGAAAATTTTCGCTAGCTACAACAGTTCCGGTAGGATTTTTACGTCCTTTTTTGCTATGCACATCGCTCATGGCCGCTATATGATGAAAAACGCATTCTTGAGAAGCTACGCCTTCAATTTCAGACAGCGTATCATCATTAGGCATGAGATTATCAGAAACGTGCAGAATAGCTGGAACTTTCATCTTTTCCGTTCGCAACTCCTTTTTATGGGCGCTTATGTTTTTTAATTGATCAGTCATAATATTTTTAATTAAAGCTTTTGATATATTTGTTCATAGATATGCGCCACTTGTTTGATATCCAGATGCTCTTGGCAAAACTTCCGTCCTGCTTGTCCCAGTGAAATTCTTTTTTCGGGATGGTCTTGCAGATCAATAATAGCTTGCGCCAGATGCTCCATATCGCCCTTTTTAATCGTGATGGAATTGGCAGGAGTGGCAAATTCTTTGAGGATGGGAAGATCGGAAACGATGATCGGTTTCTCACAGGCCATCGGCTCAACCACAGCCAGAGGCATATCAAACTTGCCATGCATGTTCTGGACCGGGAAGATGATCACGTCGGAGAGATTGTAAAGCTTATCCATCGGAAAAATCTCAACAAATATCACTCGATCCAAAACATTTTTTTCAGTGAATTTTCGGACTACCCATTCTTTTTTAGCTATTGCCGCAGGGTCATTTTTCAGGCGGAAAGACAGGATTATTTTAATGTTTTTCTTTCGGAAAACTTCNNCCGTTTGACATTTTTGAACCCGAGCGAATTGAGTTTGTTCTTCGCGTAATCGGAATATGTAATGATCAGATCGGCAAAAAGCATTTCCTTATAATCCTTATCCTCAAACAAGTCTTCGCGCAATGTAGCGATAGTTTGGATGGTGCGGGCATATTTACTTTTGATAAAAGTCTTGAAACCGAAAGCATTAAGTTTGTTGGGTGTCAGCATGAAATGCATGATATCAAAATCTTTTCTGATGCGTATCAGCTTCAGAAGGCGGGCGCGCTGCATCCAGGAAAGATGGTTGGAGGTATAGATGGGTCTTTGATGGACATTATTCGGCAAACCCTCGACCAATCCATTAGTTAAGAGATTGATTTCCACACTGAAAATATTGCGAGCCAAATAATAGGCAAAATTTTTGCTTGCTTCATCCCAGGGTGGAGCAATCGGACGGGTAATTAAGAGGATTTTTTTATTTTCTGCCATAAAAATTAATCGATTTATTTAATATTTTTATAGATCTCTCCGGTTTCTTTTGGAGATGAAACGCGAACAGTGATTTTGCCTTTTTCCTGTATATCGGCTTCTATTTTGATCTCTTTCTTGTTTCTAGGGGCGATAATGGCGAATCCCTCTGAGATTTTTTTTTCTTCTGTTAAAATTTCCCAATGAAAATCTGATTGTGAGGTGAAATTTTCAATCGTAAAATCAAAATTATTTGTTTGAGGCTGGGAAAAGCTGAGTGCGAACCAATCCTGATTATATTGAGGATTATTGTAGCGCGAATCAATAGAAAACAAATAAGAGGCTCCAACAATAAAAAGGAGAACTATAAAAAATATGATTTTTTCAGATTGGCTGAATTTAGCTATAAAATTTTTGAGCATAAGATTTATTTTCGATAATAAGTGTTTATTTTTGAAGCAGAATAGACTAAATCAAATTCGGATATTTTTTTAAATTGGGCACTGTCGTAAGCCGGGTTTATCATGATGAAATTGGTGCCGGTTTCTGCAAAGCAAGTTCGAGCATCTTGTCCTGAAGGACTGGCAATCATCCGCAAAGTGCACATTTCACGAGGCTTGGTTGTGTCGTCGTAGCGCTTGAAATATCCTCGGGAGAGAGGATATTTATATCCCTGCATAAGGAATAATTTTATCCATGAATCGGCAGTTATATAATTGTGATCTTTTAGGACGATATCGTTTTTAGCTATATTTTTTTTCAAATAGGAAGAGGCATTGAATGTCTGAGCGATAGGGCTTAAATCCTCGTTTTTTTTGAAAGCTTGGGCGGAATCTTTCATGCCGTCCACAAAAACAAAAGTAAGCAGAATTATGAAACTGGCCGTGATAAGAGGATTGGTTTTTTTTTCTTTGGAAAAAGTAAAAAAGAAGTAGACAGAATATCCGCTGAGGATAGCCAGGGGATAGGAGAGATAGTTTCCGATGCGGCTGCTGGGAAGATTGATAAAAAGAAGATGGGGAAAAGCGGACATAATGAAAATCATTATCACCCAGCTAAGAAAAAGGATGTTTTCGAAATTTTTTCTTCGAGTGGCCCAAGCGATAAGAACAATGCCGACAAAGCCAAAGGCTATGCGGGATTCTCCAACAGAGTCTCGTAAGTTAGCGATAGTAAGTCCCGCCCTAGTTTCTTTCGATGGAGCTCCAACAGCAGTATCCACCGCATTATTTTGCATATAAGTGGGAGTAAAAACGAAAAGGAAGAAAATCAACCCTAAAGTAAAAACACCAATAACTTGAGGAGAAACAACAACTTTGAAAATCTGAGAAAAAATTTGTTTTAGGCGAGAAAAATTGAGTACAAAAAAAATGAGCAAAAATAGGGCTGTAATAAAAAGGAAAATAAATGAAGTCAGATGATGCGTATAGAAAAGCCCGAAAGTGGAAAAAACAGCTAATGCTAAAAACGTGCTGGAATTTTTATCTGGCATTTTCTCTTTATCGAAGAAAGAAAAGGCGCGGCAATAGAAATAGAATGCCATGGGCATAAGAAGGTTTCCCATGATGTTTCCGATTACTCCTCCGCTTACAAATTTGGCTTGAGGCGAGCTGATGGCATAGAGAACTCCTAGAAAGAGCAGAGACAGGAGGGCAATACTCTTTTGTTTAGTTGCGCGAAGCACCAGGAGAAAAACTGTCAAAATGCCAGCCAAATTAATCAAAAGAAGAACAATGATAGGAAAAGCGGAGAAAAAATCGGCTCCGCTGAGGATGGCAATGAGGCCGAAAATTATATGTTCTCCAATAATAAAATCAGGCATTCCGTCATAGGTCGGCAAAGCTTGATTTTCTACCATCCATTTAGCCCAATACATGTGATGTCCCATATCGGTAGCAGTGGGGAAGACCGTTCCGGAAAGATAGGCTATTTTTATAAAAATAGTTGCAAATATGAGAAGAAGAAATAGGGCCAGCTGTTTTTTGGAAAAAACAAACAAATCTTTTTTCTCCTTTTTCACTTCTTCGTCATCCTTGGTGTTGTTTCTAAAATTGTAGACAAGAAGACAAACTAAGAGAAAAAGCGCAATTCCAATGACAGAAGATAGTTGGTTTATAACGCGATGGGATTTGGAAAAAACGAAAAAAATAAAATCAACACTGACCAAACTGAGGCCGAAAGAAAGGATAAATCTTTCCAGAGGAGCGACGGCTTTGCTTTTTCCAAAGACCGCCAAAAGCAAAAAATAGCCAGGCAAAAAAGACACTAGCATGAGTGAAGTGAAAAAAATTATCTGTGAAAAAATTGTTTCTAGCATATTTTTTTTAATTCTTGTTTATGGCCCTTTCGATTTCTTTCAGATATATTTTGGAAACATGTTCCCAGCTCAAATGGTCGATAACATATTGACGGGCTTTTTGTCCAAAATCTTTCCGGTATTTTTCATCGTCCAAAAGTTCATTGATTTTTTTAACATATCCGTCAATATCTCCGCTTTCAATTAGAAATCCGTTTTTTTCATTCTTTATAGCATCCTTCAGTCCTTCAAGATTGGAAGCAATAACGGGTATGCCGCAATAAGCGGCTTCAATGACGGAAATTCCAAATCCTTCCATGTCTCCTGGAACTTTGATGTTGGGTTGGACGAAGATATCGCAAGTATGGAAAAACATATCACGGACAGGATCTCCCATATAGCCGATAGCTTTGATGCGATGGCTAAGGCCGGTTTCTTGGATAGCAGAAGCGATGTTTTTCTTGTCCGGTCCATCGCCGGCAATGATGTAGAGAATATTGTCCGCTAGCTTTGGCATGACATTTCTCACAAACCAAGCAGCTCCTTTTCTTTTGGCCAATCTGCCGGAAGTCATAATGACTTTCTTGCCTTGAAGATTTTCTCCAAGGAACTTTTCTAAATCGGTACGGAAAAAGCCGCCTTTATATTTTTCAATATCAATGCCATTAGGAATGAAGGCTATCTTTTCTCCAGGTATATTTTTTCCCCTAAGAACACTGACTGTTTCATTGCCTACGGCGATGAAAAGATCCAATGTGGGTAAAAAAGATTTTACCCAAAGTTTTTGATAGACAAAAATCAGGAATTTTTCATACCATACGTCCAAGGAAGCTGATCCATAATTGACATCCAATCCGTGGATAACTGATATAACCGGTTTTTTAGAGATTTTTTTTACAAACCATGATAGGAAAGAAAGAACTCCATCCCCAATAAGAATGGCGTCATATTTTTGAAGATTCCAAAGCGTATACAAGAGAGCATATGGGGCAAACAAGGGAAGAAACTTGCGACCTCGCTTATTGGCGATTATTTTGACATCAGCAATTTTTCCAAGCCATACAGAAAGCTCATAGTTTTGGTTCTCAATTCCTCCTACAACAGGCGGATAAGCCCTAGAAATAAATAAAATTCGCATATATAGTTTCCTGTGAATTACTATCTTATTTTACCCTATCGGCACTATTTTTTCAAGGGAAAAACATACAATTTTGGAATGCTATAAATCCGCTTGATTTTTAAGCACTTGCATTAAATTATACACCAAAAGCGACTTTTTGTAAATAGCTGCATAGTTTAAATGTTCTTGCTAATAAATGATTTATTTGGTAAACTAGCTTCTTAGTTCTTATTATTCGTATTAAATGATACATTGGTTTTGTCGTCCAAGGCGTTGCTGTTTTGCTTAAGATCGGAATATTTTAAATGATTTTTCAAGGTTGATAATATAAACAAGGGGGTTTTTATGAAACGAGAGGCTTATTCGGAAGAAACAGAAGGAGTCATAGGAGGTTTTAGGAATGAGCTGGTCGACGCTATGTTTTATGTGAGCATGTTCCTATGCGTATCCATTTTCCTAGGGTCATGGATCGTAAGCATAATTTGCTATTATTCTGCCGGCAATGCAGGGAGCGCGATCTTCACATTCATCATAGGTATGGCGGTTATTATTTTGTTGGCAAAAAGTGAGGCTATAGAGAAATGGATAACAAAATTATAATTCAACCCAGTTACATTTCTCGCAATTTGCCTAACCGAAAACATTCGGTTAGGCTTTTTTAATATGTAAAAAATTCAAGCTGGGTTTCATTTGACAGTAGTAGCCGGTATATGCTAAAAATTAGGCAAATGGGGGAAACTATCTGTTGCAGCTTAACAACAAAAATA
>DPJH01000007.1 GCA_003543115.1 Candidatus Moraniibacteriota bacterium | reverse complement strand
ATAATATAAAAATGGAATTAAAAAAATATTTTCATAACTATTCTTTTTACAAAAATAAATTACTCTATATCCAAAAAGAATATATTGCATACAGAAATGCCATGTTCTGAGCAATCAAAAGCGGTATTCCCAGTATAAAATACCACTTGCGTGTTTTGTGGTGAAAAACAAACATACCGGCAAAAACTCCCACGCTGCCGAAAGCCGTTGCCATAAAAAATAGCATGCCCTCTGAAATTCGTTCGGCATTTTTCTTGCGAGATCTGGCCTTATCCCAGAGCATTACAAAAAAAGCGATAACATTCGCCGCTAGGAAAAAAATACCCGCTTCCATAAACTGATTATCCATTATTGCAGTTTCTTATTTATAACTTATTCTATTCTACTCTAATTGCATGATTTGTGAAATATATTTTTAAGTCACGACATAAGCGGAACAAATGCAAAACCGGGATGCCGCTCGCAATCATAGCTATCTATGGTTTTTTTACGGATAAATGCAATGTCGCTGCCCACAGGAATCACCATCACACCTCCGACTTTCAGTTGAGCGATCAAATCATTGGGAATTTCTGTGGCCGCTGCCGACACCAAAATCCGATCATAGGGAGCGTGGGCCATATCTCCGAAACAATCATGGGACGCTTGAGCGATTGCCACGCTTTTATCAAAATATTTTGCCACATTCTTATGGCTGAAAAAAACCAGCTCAGGAATAATCTCTGTGCCATATACATATCCCCGCTCGCCGACAATATATCGAAGAAGGGCGGTTGTCCATCCTGATCCGGTTCCGACATCCAAAATTTTTTCTTCCAGTTGCGGCTGCAAAAGCTCAAACATAAATGCCACCGTGGAAGGTTGGGAAATTGTCTGTCCATAGCCGATCGGAAAAGCATGATCCGCATAAATATCCGATGGCGCGGTTCCTTCAGACATAAAATCAGCCCTATTAATCTCCATGAAAGCATCAATTATATGCTGGTGCATCAGCATGCCGGAATCAATAAGATGCTGGATGAGCTCCGCATGAGTTTTCATATGATTCAAGTTAGTATGTATAAAAATAGTACAAACCAACCGCAACTATATGTCAATCTGCACAAATAAAATACTTTAAATGAGTTAATTTTAAACAAAAATGTGTTGACAAATAATTAATTATATGCTATACTTGTTTGATGGTTAATAATGATGTTTTTTCTTTAACAAAACTGCATGGAGTTTTTTGATGAACGGAAAGAAAGTTATTTTATTAGTGGAAGATGAACATATCCAGGGAAGCTTGGCAATGGCTTCTCTACAAGATAAGGGGTTCGTCGTATATTGGGCTCAAACAATCAAGGAAGCCGAATTTATTTTCAAAAATAAGAATGGCTTATTTGATGCAATACTTCTGGATGGATGTATGGACAGCGAAACACCCAATACCCAGCCACTTATAGCATTTTTCAAAGAAAAGAGATATGAGGGGCATATAGTTGCCATCTCCATGAAAGAGAAGTTTTCTTTAGATCTGGTTGACGCGGGGGCAACTTGCATAGCCCAAAAAAACGAAGCTTTAGCAGGCTTTACGCTGGGGCTTTTTGGAGACAAGTAATGTGTGCAATCTGCACAAAAGCTGACTTATCACGGTCAGCTTTTTTTTGTTATAAGAAAATTTGTAGAAAATTATTTCGTCTGTAGTCTTTTTTCAATGATCGCTTCCGCCACCCTCATGCCATCAATAGCCGCTGAAATGATGCCTCCGGCGTGCCCTGAACCTTCTCCGGTCGGATAGATGCCTTTGATATTGGACTCAAATTTTTCATTCCGCAGAATTTTTACCGGCGAAGAGCTTCGCGTCTCCACACCAGTCAGCACCGCTTCCGGATGGGCGAATCCTTTCACTTTCCTATCCAGAATTGGCAAGGCCTCTCGAAGACTCTCCAAAATATATTCCGGCAAACATCCGTTCAAATTTCCCAGACTCACTCCCGGACCATAGGTCGGCAAAATTTGTCCTATTTTTTTTGAAGGCTTGTTATGCAAAAAATCTCCCACTAATTGCGAAGGAGCTTGATAATTTTTTCCTCCCGCCTCATAGGCTTTCTTTTCCCATTTTTCCTGAAATTCAATTCCGGCCAACGGATGATTAGATCCAAAGTCGCTTGGCAAAACATTTACCAAAAGTGCGCTGTTGGAATTTTTTCCATCTTGGGCATATTCGCTCATTCCATTGGTCACTACCCGCTCTTCTTGCGAAGAAGCGGCCATCACATACCCTCCAGGACACATGCAAAAAGTGTAGACCGGACGATTCTTTTCACCTCGGGCTACCAGCTTATATCGAGCAGTTTTGAGTTTGTGATGACTATAGAATTCTCCATACTGGGCTTTGTTTATCATCTCGGCGCTGTGTTCAACGCGCACTCCAATAGCAAAAGGTTTGGATTGCATAGCTATTTTTTTCTCATGGATCATAGAAAAAGTGTCGCGCGCCGAATGTCCAGTGGCCAAAACCAGCTCCTGTGTTTCTATTTTTTTCCCGTCCGCAAAAACAGCTTGAGAAATTTTTCCATCCACTATTTCGATATCATCCAGCCTTGTTTGAAAACGGACTTCTCCTCCCAAACGTACAATTTTTTGGCGGATATTTTTCACTACCTGGCGCAATTTGTCAGTTCCGATATGAGGCTGCGCATCCACTGCAATTTCCTTTGGAGCTCCCGCTTCCACCAATTCGTCAAAAATAAATTTTTTTCTCGGATCATCAATAACTGTGTAGAGTTTTCCATCGGAAAAAGTCCCTGCTCCGCCTTCTCCGAATTGAACATTTGATTCGACATTCAGTTTTCCTGTTTTTTGGAACTCTTTCACGTCAACAATTCTTTCCTCCACCGTTTTCCCTCTTTCAACAATAATCGGCCTCAATCCTGCTCGAGCCAAAACCAATCCGGCAAAAAGACCGCTTGGTCCGCTTCCTACGATGAGCGGCCTCATCCTCCCATCACTTTCTTCAACTCTCTTGATTTCATAGTTATATGACTGATGCAATCTGACGCGATATCTTTTCATTTTTCCCTTGACCATGGATGAAGTTTTGAAAAAATAGTCTTCAGGGTTTTTTATTTCCACATCCACGCTGTAAACAAGAAGGATTTTCTCTTTTTTCCTGGAATCAATCGCTTTTTTCGAAACCGCATAATCGATAATATCTTCTTCGGGGATGCCTAAAATACCCACTATGCGCTCAACTAAAACATACTCTCCCTCTTCAAGGCCAAGCGTAATTTCTTCAATCCTGATTAAATTCTGTTTTCTCCTCCTAAAAGTTTCCATTAATATTTTAAAATTTATTTATTTACAGTCCATACATTCTATAATAAAAATATCTTAATAGCAATTTCAATTATCTCTAGAATAGTGCCAGATAAATATATTTTTTATTAGAAATAAAAAACAGGACATAGCCTGTTTTTTAGCAAGTTATTTTAAATATTTTCCATATTTTCCTGGATCATAATAACAGTGAGGGTTGGGATATTCATCCGGATCCAGACAACATTCCATATCTAAGTGCCTCTTACCTTTATTATTAACCTTGCTTTTGCCCGGTTTGTCATTTTTTTTGTTGCAAACTCTTCTGCCCAAAGAGTCCTTTTTGAATACCACCGGCTTAGGAGCGCTAATAACTTTCTTAACCACTGCTTTTCTTGGGACTATTTTTCTGACGATATCGATGTTTTCCAAAGTAGAAACTGCCGCAAAAAATTCAGGCATTTCACTAAAAATTTCCACTCTCTGATCTTCTAAAAAATCCAATCCTGGTTTTTTTACAGGAACTGCGTTATAGATATATTGATCTTTGGTAAAAGTGAAAAATAATGTCGGCTCATAACAATCATCAAGGGTTCCGATATAAATTTCCTCTGCCGGATAATCTCCTGTCTCGAAAAGATGACCCTCTATAGTATCGCACTTTCCTTCTTCCTTAGCCATCCCATTTTTCAATAAAGGAAATTCTTTAGTATCGGATATTTCAGCTACTTTGCTTGTGTTATAAACTAATACATCAAAACCAACATATGAATCATCCGCTTCCATTTTAGCTTTTCTAAATTGCACTTTTTGGTCCCATTGAGAAGCCCTGGCTGCGCTCTGAACAAGGGGAGCTTTCCAGCTGTTGGGATATTTTATTAAAAAGCCGAACCAATCGTTGCGATGTTCGCGCCAATCACTCATATCTATATCGCTCTCAGCTTTTTTCAATTCGCTTACAATTTCCTTTTCCAATTCATCATTTCTTACTTCTTCCAATGTAAGCACTTCACTTTCCTTGCCTTCACTATCTTTTTCGTATAAATAAAAACGGTCGCTAAAAAGGATTCCTGCCAAAATAACAGCAAGAAAGAAAATGATGGATGCATCTCTTCTTCTATTTTTTTTAATAGTCAGTCCATCACAAAAAAATCTTCCCCACCGAACTGCAATTTTCTTTATTTTCCCCATATAATAGAAATATTTTTTAACTCAACATCATAACATACGTGCATAAAAAAGTCAATGTTTGCCTAAAATTGCCCAGTCAAAGATAATCTTCCAAAAAAAATAAGGCAATAAACCTTATTTTCCTATCTTTTATTAAAAAACTATACTTTTAAATATTTGCGCATTGCCATCAACCCTCCCAATACGCCAAAAAACGAACCTAGCAATATTTGATACAATAAAATCATCCAGAAATTGCCAAGATAGAATCCAACTAAGCTTCCGGTGGGAATAGCTGATGTAATGTAAGGACTGATGAACTTCAAGGAAATGAACAGAAGCAGCATCGAAACAAATGATCCGGCAATGCCATAAATTATGCCTTCAAACACAAAGGGCAGTCTTATAAACATATTTGAAGCTCCCACCAAGCGCATAATTTCAATTTCTTGCTTGTGAGTATAGATAGTTATCCGAATCGCATTAAAAGTGATCAAAAGCGAAATCGCTGCAAAAAGGAATCCCAGACTGATGCCGACTCTTTGAATTGTGGCAATAACACTATTGAGCTTGTCTATGAGATCCCTATTCTTATTATAATTAACACGGCTGACATCATCTGAGAATTCAGCTGTCTTTATGCTTTCTGCAATCTTTTGATAGTCAGTTGAGCTGTTGGCTTTTATGACCAACGAGGCTAGTAATGGATTTTCTCCTATCTCTTTGAGAGACTCGAGAATGATGGGTTCTGAGGCATTATTTTTCTTGAAATTTTCCAAAGCTTCATCTTTGGAAACATAATCAACTGACTTTATTTCACCCATCTTTTCTGTCTCCCCTTTAGCTTCCAATATAGTTTCTTCTTTGACATCAGCTTTGAAATAAACACTGATATTGGCTTTGTTTTTGATCTCTTCCAATATTCCATTGGCAGTGGATGTGGAAACAAAAAATATGCTGATTATATACAACGACATGATTAGAATGCTGATAGTGGCAATGGACAGCCAGCCATTTCTAATAATACTGGCAATTGATTCTTTGAATGTCCGTGAAATCATTAAAAACATTTTTTTTGAGAAATTTTATATTTTATGAAATTTTATATTTTCCTTTTGGATAATCTGCAATTATCTTGCCCCTCTCCAAAACCAAAACCCGCTTATTGGCCTTATCCACGATGTCCTTGTCATGGCTGGCTAAAATCACTGTCGTTCCCAGTTCATTAATGCGGATGAGGAGCTTCACAATTTCCAGCGAAGCAATCGGATCAAGGTTTCCTGTAGGCTCGTCTGCTACAATAACCATCGGCGTATGAACCAAAGCTCTGGCAATAGCCACCTTTTGCTGCTCTCCTCCGCTTAGTTGGTAAGGATATTTCTTTGCCTTATTTGCCAAACCGACAATGTCTAAAATTTGCGGGACATTTTCTGCAATTTCTTCATCTGGAGCGCCTGAAACTTCCAGAGCATAGGCAATGTTTTCGTAAGTTGTTTTTTTAGGCAAAAGTTTGAAATCTTGAAAAATAGTTCCGATTTCACGCCTATGAAAAGGCAATTTCCTCCTGCTTATAGAACTGAGTGGATTTCCGTCAAAATACACCTCTCCTGCAGTTGCGGCTTCTTCAGCATAAATAAGTCTCAAAAGAGTGGATTTCCCCGACCCGCTTTGTCCGACGACCGATATGAATTCGCCTTCCCGGATATTCAAATTTATTTCTTCAAGAGCCATGAAGTCACCTTTGTAAGTCTTGCTGACCGAATCAAATTTTATCATTATTTTATTTTTTTCTTCTTTTTTATTTTCTGACTTTATCATACCTATATCCTACATTATTTTTTCATATTTTTCAAATAAGCTTCCATAAAATTTTGCAAATCCCCGTTCAAAACACCCTCCGCATTGGTTGTTTCATATTTTGTGCGGTGATCTTTCACCATTTTATAAGGATGCACCACATAGGAACGTATCTGGCTGCCCCACTCCGCCGAAGAAAATTCCCCTCTGAGCTTCTTTTTTTCCTCTTCTCTTTCAGTCAGATATTTTTGGTGCAATTTCGCCCGTAAAATTTTCATCGCCTGTTCTTTGTTTTGCAATTGACTGCGCTCATTCTGGCAGGTCACCACAATTTGTGTCGGGATGTGGGTGATGCGAACAGCGCTATCAGTGGTGTTGACGCTTTGCCCGCCTGCTCCGGAAGATCGATAGACATCTACCCGGATGTCTTGCTGACTTATTTCCACTTCCTCCATATTGGAAATTACCGGCAAAATTTCGACTAGCGCAAATGAAGTCTGTCTAAGATTGTCTGAATTGAAAGGCGAAAGCCGCACCAATCTGTGCACGCCGGCTTCGCTTTGAAAATAGCCATAAGCATAGGCTCCTACGATTTCCAAAGTTACGCTTTTGATGCCAGCTTCGCTTCCCCGAGATTCACTCAAAATTTTAGCGCTGAATCCTTTCTTTTCGCAAAATCGAAGATACATCCGCAAAAGCATTTCTGTCCAATCCTGGGCGTCCACTCCGCCCGCTCCGGCATGGATTGCCATAATCACATTGTTTCGGTCATATTCGCCTCCAAGCAGAATTTTAAATTCCAATTTTTCAATTTCTTTTTCAAATTCGACTATCCTTCCCTGCATCTCAAGAGCCTCCACGCTGTCAGCCGAAATTATTTCCGACATCTCGATCAACTCATCAATTTCGGTTTCTAAAGAACTAAGCTCAGAAATTTCTTTTCTCAACTCTTCAATCTCTTGCATGATCCCCGATGCTTTTTGGCTGTCATTCCAGAACCCCTCTTTTGAAGATTCTGCTTCCAATTTGGTTATCCGTTCTTGTTTTTTCGCGACGTCAAAGATAGTCGCTCAAGAGAGCGATTTTATTTTGCAGTTCCTTCAATTTTTCCTGAATTTCTTTGACCATTTATTATAAAACTTGCTCGTTTAGCTATTTTGTAAATTATAGCTTATAGATAATTTTTAATCAATTTGATATGATCCGCTTCGACTTGCGACAAGGCGGTAAAAAATATTCTGACATTTTTCTCTGCTGCCTCTTTGGCAAACTGAACATAGAGACTGGTAGCGTTCTCTTCCAATTTCACGGTTTCAGCAAAATTTTCCGCATCCTCATCATTGCAGAGTTCCACTTTCTGTCCCGGAGCAGCAATGCCCATCAATTTGCAAACGACAGAGGCATGTTCCAGTTCTACTTTGGCCAGTCTTTTATACATAGCCTTGATTTCGTAGGTTTTGGCTTTTCCGGCCATACACAAATAAACTGCATTAGCATGAATTTCCAATTCCAATGTGGCTTGCAGATTTTTTTTGGAAAGATCCGACAATTCAATCAGTTGGATGGTGATAGGATTTGCCTCGTTTCCGTTTTTTATGAAAGCTCTTCGGGAGCCGCAAAATGGGCATTCACTCGGTTTCTCTTCTCCGATATAAGCATCTCCGCATATTTCACATATATATGTCTGCATATGATTTTATATCAATTAAGAATTATTAGTATATTATACCAATTTATTTCTCTAAAATAAAATATTCTCCGCCTTTGTATTCAATCAGATAGTGATGCCCATCGCGATCTTGGAAATAGGCCTTATCATGGAATTTGGCATGATCAAAAAGCGTCTCAAATTCATCCAGCTCCAATTTATCTTCAACATAAAGCAAGACATCTTGAGCTTCCTCTTCGCAATTTATTTTGCACCCATGCAAAACTAGTTCTTTCATATGAATTTATATGTTAAAAAATTTAATTCTAATCAAACATGTGTTTGCGTACTCTTTTCTGAGCTTCAAGCACTCTTTTTGCCATTGCAGTATTTCCATCACTTAAGTTTTTTTTAATTGCACCCTGTTGCGCAGCCAGCGCCTCTTCCCTTCTTCTTTTATCAGTTTTCTCCTGAGATTCTTTTGGAGCTGATGGATTTTCACAGTACGCTTCAAATGGATTGGCCATATTTTTTAAATTAAAATTAAGATGAGCCGTCTACCGGGATTGAACCGATGGCCTACGCGTTACGAATGCGCCGCCCCGCCTGCCTACGCCTGAGCCTACAATCGGACTTGAACCGATAACCTACGGTTTACGATACCGTTGCTCTACCAATTGAGCTATGTAGGCTTAGGCGATGGCGGGCAGGTCTACCAACTGAGCTAAGACGGCGGTTTATCTAATCCCATTACACCGCATCATTCATTGATTCCATGTAAATTATTTTTCTCTGCCAATCTGTTCCACTCATCATTGACGATTTTTTGCATTTCTGGAATGACACCCTTGTTTTTTTCAGAAAAAAGATGCTTGAAACGTCCTTGGGTTTTCAAAAATTCTTCAAGCTGCTTAGGGTTTTCCGTCTTCCAATTTATCTTATATTTTTCATCTTCGATTTCATAAAGCGGCCAAAAATTAGTCTCGGTTGCCAACTTGGCAATCGCCACATATTGCGAAGTAGGAAACTTCCAATTATTGGTGCAAGGAGAAAATACGCTTAAAAAAACCGGACCTTCTGTTTCAAAAGCTTTCTTGGCTTTTTTCTTGAGATCAGCCAAATAGGCTACATTGGCTTGAGCAGCATATTTAATATGATGCGCTGCCACAATTTCCATCAGATTTTTTCGCATTTCAACTTTTCCGAAAGATTCTTTCCCGTCTGGTGTAGTTTCCGTGGCCGCTCCGTAAGGCGTTGCGCTGGATCTTTGATTGCCCGTATTCATATATCCTCCATTATCATAGACTACATACACAAAATCGTGTCCGCGCTCAAGTGCTCCGGAAAGACTTTGAAGGCCGATATCATAGGTTCCTCCATCTCCTCCGAACACTACGAATTTCATTTTCTTGCCATGAGCCTGTCGGAGAGCTCCTTTTTTGCTTAGCGCCTTATAGGCCCGCTCAACTCCAGAAATAGTGGCCGAAGCATTTTCAAAAGCGCTATGAATGTATGAATTTTTCCAAGCCGTATATGGATACAATGTTGAGGTCACTTCCAAGCATCCTGTGGTATTGGAAACAACCACAGGATCCGGAGACTCATTGAGAATCGTCCTTACAATTGTCGGGAAAGCACAGCCCGCACACGCGCTATGTCCCGGCGCAAAATTTTTAGCTAACTCTTTATTCATTTTTTTATCTTTATATATTCAACTTACCAATCCTTCTTAACGACTATTATCTTCTAATTGATTTGCTTGATAGCTTCGATTCTGCTAATCGCCTCCTCTCTTAGTTCTTTTGACTGCATTATTTGATCTTTTAATTTCTCCTTATCGATGCCCTCATAGTCCGAGTTTGCTAAAATTTGTTCTCCATCCTGAATAAATCTATCGAACTGATCATTTATATCCTTTTCAGTTATGGTAAAAAAGTCTTCTTTTCCGTTTTCAGCAATGGGAGTTGGCACAACTTCATTTGTGTTTTGAATTGTTTGATTTTCCATATTTTTATGCGTTTAATTTAGTCATTAGTTGTTCTTGCTGTTTTCTCTCCCTTTGCATTATGAATTCGCGCACAATATCAGCTTGCTGCTGGCGAAGAGCGTCCATTCTTCTCGTATACTCGTCGCGAATTTCCTGCATTTTTCTTATTTTGTCTTGATCCATATGTTTTATACCCCTATATATTTAACATTTTTAGAAACGTTATTGCCCGATAAATCTTCGAAAATCTTTCGGATGTCCTTGCCGAAAATATCACGTCCGCCAAGGCTGTAAATGATCGATTGGATATTTTTCTTTTCTCCTCCTTGTTGGTAAAATCCTGAAACAATATCATTGTAAATTGGCGGAAAGGTTCCGGAAGAAATCGTTCGTTCCATAATTGCAATATTTTTAGCTTTTTTGAGAGCTTCCAGAACTTCTTCCAAAGGAAACGGACGAAACAAATTTATTTTCAAAAGTCCTACTTTTTTCCCCTCTTTCCTCATTTCATCCACCGCATCTTTTGTCGTTCCGGCCGTTGAACCGGCCAAAACAATCACGCTCTCAGCATCTTCCAGCTGATAGCTTTCAAAAAAATCTTTTTTTCTGCCGCTTATTCTTTCAAATTCTTTAACTGTTTCAAAATACACAGCTTTGGAATTTTTCATAGCTTCCTCCTGTTCGACTTTGAACTCGAAGTAAGAATTTTGCAATGCCACAGGTCCGAAAGTCATGGGATTTTCAGGATCGAGCAAAGTTCGGGTTGGAGAAAATTTTCCGACAAATCCTTGAACGGTCTTGCCATCTAAAATATTAAGATTTTCCACGCAATGGGAGGTGTTGAAGCCATCCATAATAGCCATCACCGGAAGATTGGTTTTTTCCGCCAGTTTCATTCCTATTATAGCATTATCATAAATCTCCTGGGAATTTTCTGAAAAAATCTGGATCCATCCGGCATCGCGCGCTCCCATCACATCAGAGTGGTCGCCATGGATGTTGATCGGGGCACTCAGCGCTCGAGCAGAAACCACCATCAAAATCGGCAAACGCATTCCGCTGGCGATATATAAGACTTCATGCATATAGGCCAAGCCCTGGGAACTGGTAGCTGTCACCGTTCTGGCTCCNNACATCCGGCTCGATTTGCTTGAGAGCTTCAGCCGCAGCATAACCGCCAGTCAATGCTATTCTTTTTTTAATTTCTAATGACATAACTATAGCCTAATTTTTTTTCATTAAAATTGCCTTCACAGGACACACTTGCTCGCAAACGCCGCAACCCTTGCAGAATTCATAATCAATATCAGCTTTGCTTTTTTGCCCTTCTTTATGAGACTTCATCACAATGGAAGCTTCAGGACAAAAAGGCACGCAGGTCGAACAACCGATGCACTTTTCCTTGTCCACTTCCGGTTTTACATAGCGCCAATCACCGGTTTTTGCGGCTTTTGACAGTTCATGTTTTATTGTTGCGCCTTTTTCCATACGGATTATTCCAATTTAGTATTATCGCCAAACCACTTCCTATATAATATATCATATTCTCCCGACTCCCGTAATTCCAATAATGCCCTGTTTATAGATTCTTTCAAAGCAGTTGATCCTTCATTGACTACGATTCCATATGCATGCGGATTAAAAAGATCGCCCACAATTTTGAAATTTCTCATACCGCCATTTCTAACAAAATAAAGCAATGTTGGGGCATCAAAAACCACGGCATCCACCAATCCATCTTTCAATTGAGCATAGGCCTTTTCAATGTTTTTAACCTTCACTATATTGGCATTTATCTTCATTAGAGCATCAACACTGATTGTTTTTTCTACTGTTGCCACATTCCTTTCTGACAGATCCTCATGTCCGCTAATGTTTCCTCGCAATTTAGACATCGTAATCAATGAACTGATTTCAGCGATAAAGAATCCGAATATGATATATCCGCTAAAAATAACTACCATGCCAAATGCCCTGCCAGCCCAAGATTGGGGCACAAAATCGCCATAACCAACCGTGCTCATCGTGACAACCGCCCACCAAAATGATTCGAAAATTCCTGGAAAATAATTATTATTGAATGTCCCCATGTTTTTCTCTGCAAACCAAACAATATTTCCAAACAAAAAAATGAAAATTCCCACACCAGCGATAGTTTCCAATATTTTTTTATATCCGTTCTTAATCATGCTTCTAATGACATTGAAAGCATTCATGTTTTTATCTCTGGAAACTAAGACCAACAACCCTGACTCAAGCGTATTATGAGAAAAATCAACCATCTCTTCCCGCTCCTTATTGATCGTTATCCCGGCTATAGCCACGTCGGCTCTTCCATCGCAGACATAATCAAATATTTTGGAAAAATTCACTTTTTTATATTGAAAGTCCAAATTTAGCTTCTGCGCTATCATATTCCACAATTCAATTTCAAAACCGGAAAAACGCTTGTTTTTCTCTATCACCAAAGGCACCATTTCACTAATGGCTACGGTTATTCCCTTTTTCTCGGCATCATTATTTCCCATCAATTTTTCTTCAATGTCTTCTGCTTATTATCCTTCTTTTCAAACTACATCATACGCTTTTTCTATAGCTGAAATGTTCTTGCTTGTTGCCTCAATCCCGATCTTTTGTTCAAAAATTTCCCTAAATTCAGCTATCACGCTTCCAAGCTTCACTGCTTCAGTCACCTGGATGAACTTTCCTAAAATCACAGTATTGGGCCTTGATTGACCGATGATTTCCATGGAAATGCCATTGGCATCGATCGGATAGATGCGCCCTTCAAAGGCTTCATCCTCAATGCCCAAAAGTTTTTTTCGTATTTCTTCTCCGGTTTTCCTGCTATTGATTATCAGCGCTTCATCACGGCTTAAATTTTTTGTTACTATCTCGGATTCAATAATAGTCTCGTCTAAAACCACCACCACATCCGGATCAGTGACCGGTTCATGGGTGCGAATCTCCTTTTGCGATATGCGCACGAATGTCTTGGTCGGAGCTCCGCTTCGTTCCGGTCCGAATTGCGGAAAAGCTTGGACAAACTTGCCCTCGCCCACCGCCGCTTGGGCGATGATCTCGGCTGCTACCTTGGCGCCTTGTCCACCTCTCGCATAAAAGATTATTTCAAATATGTCTTTGTGATATTTCATTGTTCCAGTATACCATAATTGGACATCAATGTTAATTGCATAATTCTCTTTTTGTTGATTTTTACCAGAAACTA
This sequence comes from Candidatus Moraniibacteriota bacterium, assembly GCA_003543115.1. GTDB lineage: Bacteria > Patescibacteriota > Minisyncoccia > Moranbacterales > UBA2206 > UBA8518. Next base: position 29,271 of record DPJH01000007.1, on the reverse strand, counting down.
AGCCTCAATCTTTTTTCTCCTCAATTCATCCACCACCAGTCCAACAACGATCGTAGCAGGTAAAGCCAGAATCGCCCCTATCACTCCGGCTATCCGCAACCCCACCAACATAGCCAAAATAACCGCTAAAGGATTGAGTCCGACAGCCTTTTTCATTATTTGAGGAAAAATAATATTACCTTCAGCCTGCTGGATGACAATATAGAGCAATAAGACAAAAACGGCTTTTATGGGAGAAACAAGAAGCGTCACAAAAACAGCCACAAAGGTGGAAATTATGGATCCTATATAGGGGACTATTTCCAATAATCCGCCTACAAAAGCGATGACCAATGCATACGGAACTCCTAAAGAATAAAGTACGATAAAATTCAAAATAAATATGACCGACATCAAAGCCAATTGCCCGATCATCCAATATCCGATCCTGCTTTTTATTTCTCGTGCGATTTTTATGGCCCTCGGTTTATATTTTTCCGGAGTGAGTGATTTTAAAAAATTTTCCATAGTATCCTTCTGGACTGACATATAAAAAGCCATGAAAAGTACGATTATAAAAGAAACCAATCCCGTGAAAAGTTCTATCGTAGTAGAAAATATGTTGGAGGAAAAATTACTCAGATTCTCACCGATCTTTCTTAGATCCAAGCCTAGATTATGCGGTTCGCCGAAAAAATAGGATCTCTCTAAGAATTCATTGGCCTTCTCCAGGTAAGCCGGAATGTTTCCTAAAAACTCCTTGAATTGTCCGGATAGGACAGGGATCAGAAATGAAAACAAAGCTACAAAAATTGATATAAAAAAGATATAAATAATCAAAACGCCTATATACCTAGGAATTCGTTTTTTTATATGAAACCAGTTCACCAGAGGATCCATAGCAGCCGCAATTATCATGGCTATAAAAAGCAATGCTAAAATATTTCTTATCAAATAGATAAATCCCAATCCTAAAATAATAGCCACGGTTTTTAAGATTATTTTTGTAGAATTTTCCATCATTTTTTTTGATAAATAAATTTAAAGCGTCTGAAACATCCATATCTTTCATTACAATTTTCCAAGGTTATCCGTTCAACACTTTTGAAACAACAGAAAAACAGGAGTGCTTTTCCTGTTTATTTTAATTAAACTGTATCTAAAATTATATTGTTATAAGCTACGATGTTTCAGTCTTTCAGGCTTCATAATCGCTCTATGCCAAGCTGAAATACTTCTCGCGCGTATTCAAGTACATCTAATTTTTTAATTCATATCCAGCTTTTATAGATTTATGGTTTTTAACTTAAACAATAAACAAATTTATTTTTATATTATTAAAATAAATTTTTATCTTTCAACTTCAAAATAAGGCCATCTATTTGCTCATCAACGTCTTTTTCTGTGTTTATATTAAAAAATATTTTAGGAAGAGAAGCGGTTTCATGGAGTTTTTTCCTTTTGAAATATTCTTTCTTTCCTGCTCGAGATAGATTAGCCCCTTTTCCCAGCTCATTATCCTTCGAACGCTTTTCGATTCTTTCAAGAATTATTTCTTCCGGACAATCAATTTTTACTACAAAAAGCTTGGCTCCGAATTTCTCAGATTCGTCTTTAAAAAAATCATAATGTTTGATCATATCCACATCAATAATCGAGCTTACATTGTTTTGACATAAATAATGAAAAAAGTTTTCACCTATCCTCTTCATTAATCTAGTCACTATTCTTTCACCTGTTATTCCATTTTTATCTAAAAATCTTCGAATGCCGTCACCGCTAGCCACATATAGCCCTAATTTTTGGGAAATCTTTTGAGCTACACAGGATTTTCCACTACCGATCAAACCGATAAAGCCAATAGCAAAAAGCTGCTTGGTTTTTTGACTATCAGCCAGAACACTTTTCATGAAATCATCAATTATTTTCTCTTCGTTTTTCATATATCGTTAACCAAAGAATTTTATTAGCTATATTTCCTTTGTGAATACATCAAAAAAAATCCTTCGAAGTAAACTTTTAGACTTCCTTATTTTTTAGTTCTTTAATCCCGAACTGAAACATTTCCTTCATATGATGAGAATTTAGCATGTTATATGCGGCTTCTCCTTCAAACCATTCTGCCTTATCAATTTCGCAGCCAGCTTTTATAGATTCATTATTATTTATTTTAATAACAAACAAGCTTATTTCTGTGTCCTTGTTGAATCTATCGGAAGCAGGATTAGAATATAAATTTTTGTAAATCTTTTTTATTCCTGTTTCCATTATCTCATAATCATGATCTTCCAGACCTAATTCTTCTTTCATTTCTCGTTTCAAGGTAGCCATTAAATTTTCATCATCCATATCCTTGCATCCGCCTGGAACCGTAAAAAATCCTCCTGGTTCCTTGGTCAGAAGAAAAAATTTTTTCCCTCCCTCAGCCCGATATACTAGAGCTCGGACATTTTTGATAATATTATCTCTTAGATCCAATTGAGACATACTTTTTTAATATATTTTTATAATTCCAGTCGAGGAGTCGAGGACGGTCCTCGACTAAATTTAGTTAGGTAAAAATTCTAAAATATTTTTTGCAATTTCATCAAAATCATTATTGGTTGTATTATAGATTTTGTATTCAAGCGAAGTTTGTTTAAGCAGCTCAAATAATTTTCTTTGCTGTTCTATATAATATTGATAAATTTCTGTTTCACTTCCCTTCTTGCTAACATACTCGCTCCATTCTTCTCCTCTATGCTTGCAAGCTTGTGCAATCCTTCTTGGAATCTCTTCTTCATCAATGGCGAGAAAAACTAACAATGCCTGACCAACAACCATATTCTCGATTTCTCTAAAATCTTCCATGGCGCTATTTGTTCTGAAAATATGCGTAAAAAATAGCCTGTCAAAAATAATAAAATCGTTTTCTTTTTCTAGCGCCTCATTAATTATTTTCCTAAGCCAATTTATTGCCACACATCCGTCTGTATTATGCAGAATTGGCATCAAAGAGTTTTCCTCTTCAACAACAGAAAAACTCTTCCCGCTATCGGTGAGAGCTTCCATAATTTTATTTTTCACGGAAGTCTTTCCGCTAGTAGCAATTCCTTCTACTATTATTATTTTCATAATTTTTCAAATTTCATTCTCAGGGCATCCATATCTTTATAGTCCTTTTCTTTGAGCTTACGTTTTGTGCCATCATGCGTTTTTAATAATTGTTCAAAACTTGCACATCGAACTTTTATTCTATTAATAATACCCGATCCTGACAAAGATTCTTCTTCATATCCAGCCCAATGACTTTCTTTGATTATATGTCCGTTATCGTCAAAAGAAAAACCATGCACATCAATTTCATGTCCATTATCATCGCCCAAAACAATATCCCATTTCTTTTCTTCATCTCTTTCTATTTCAATAAATCCTTGTGATTCTAGATATTTTCTTAGCCTGGGTATGTTTTTATGTTCAATAGCAATGTCTAAGTCTTCATGCGAGCGAGTCTGCTTCCCAAGAAGCGCATCCACCGCCCATCCGCCATCAATCCATATTTCAATACCCATTTTTCCTAATTCAATATAAAGATCAACCACATCAGTTGCTTTCATTTCTTTATGTGATTCAATTTTTTGCTTCATTGCTTTTTTTACAAATGTTATACTCCTCAAACATATTCAAACACATCACTTAATTTTTTGATAATATGTTTCGTTTTCTTCGAATACCACAATGTGCCAACGCCATCAAAAAATATTATTCAGTCAAGGACGGTCCTCAACTAAGTATAAATATATTTAATCTTCTATGCCATACTTTTCCATTTCTTTCCGCTCTTTCATCCCAACGACTTTTTCCAAGCAGAAAGTTTTGTATTCTTCCACATTTTTAAATTGATTCACAATAACATCTTTCTGACAGCCTATACTAGAATCCCCCATGTATTCCGAGAAACTGCACCATGGATATTTAGCAAAATCACCCATCGCATGAATTTGATTATTGCAATTCACATAAGCAGATATGTACAAAAGCAAATCATTGGAATCAATATGTACTGACTTAAATCTTCCTTGAAACAAAACACCAGACCGCTCATTTTTTCTATTAAAAAACATCACATGTCCGGTGCAAATCTTTTTCATAAAAGTTGTGATTCCATTTTCTTTATTTTCTCGCAACAGCAAATGGAAATGATTCGGATTCAAACAGTATGCGACAATATCCACCAATCTTTCCTCGGGTCGAGGACGGTCCTCGACTCCAGACTGGCGCAAGTCATTTATTTCCCAACTAGGTTTTTCTGTATTAAAAAATATTAGTGAATCCAAAAATCGAATGTAGTCATTACTATCATTAAAAATTTTTCTCTTTTCTACTCCACGATTAAAAATATGATAATATTCTCCAACGACTAATTTTTCTCTCCTTTTCATGCTTGCATATTATCACAAAAATACCTTTCCAGTCGAGGACCGTCCTCGACTAAATACACTGTTTTGCCGGGATCTGCATAAATTGTAATTTTACCGGGATTCCCGGTAAAATACGGTTCATTTTTGATCCACCAATCCCCCGGCATATTCCGCTCGGTAAATTTCATTCCCGCTTTCATCCAAAATCATTTCTTCTCCTGAAAAATTATCGACTTCTCCTGAAAAAATATTTTGATATTTCATACCACCTTGCTCAAATTCAACCGGTCCTCGAAATGGCTTCTCTTTAGGAATCTGCATTAAGGCGCCTTGCAAAACACCATAAACCTTGTGACATCTTCCGCTTTTTCGTTTACCCATCCATAATAAACCATCATATAAACAGGCTTGTTTTGAAAAAACACCACTTCTCTTCCGCCATATGGTTCTCCGCCAAAATAGTTGTCGTGATATTTCCAATCTCTTTCTTCAAAAATTATTGTCGTTGATTGGTCTTTTTCTTTGGCTTTTTGAGCTGCGTCTCCTGCTGCATAGGTAGCTTTTTTAGCTTTTACCAAAAATTCGCAAAGTTTTTCTATTTCCATATTTTTAAAATTAAAAAGATTGGGAAAACTGGTCAGCTACAACCAGCCATTTTTCATCTTCTTTTATGAGTGAAAACATATCCCTCCCTTTCATGTTGATTGTCTGTCCGCCCATATCAAAAGACATTTCAAAATAATATGTCACGATAGCAAATTTTTCTTCGCCATAAACTTGCACTTTAGGATCCAGCTCTCTCCAAAAGTGAATCTTGGCATTTTCTGAAAATCCTTTCCAACCGGCCACGCAATTTTCTCCGCCTTCTATTCTTTCAAAGCTGGTCGGAACAATCGCCACCATATCGGGGTGGAAATAATTTTTGAGTTCCTCCGCCTTATCTTCAACCGTCCATTTTCGATTCATTTCTTGGATCACTTTCCAAATTTCTTCTTGGATCTTATCCATGTTATTTTTTTATAAATTAAATAATCTTGCCTGATCTGATTATTATAGCATAATAATAGCCAAATCTAATGTGTATACATATTCATTCTTCCGTGATAGAATCAAATCGAAAAGATTTGCATGTTCATTCTATCCGGATAAAGCATCAATGAGGCTAATTAATTTAATTTAATAAAAATATGAGAAAAATCGCTTTTTTGAGCCTAACACTCGGAGTGTTTTTGCTCGCCGGATGCGCCAATCAATCTTCCGCCCCGTCTTCTCCCAAAACTTCATCCGTAGACTATCCGAAACTTTATGTCGATGAAAAGCTCCCTCAATATCCGGATGCCAAACTGGCTCAAATCATCACCAATGGATCGACTCTCAAAGAAGGAGTTTTGCTTCGTTTGGAAAGCCAAAAAGATGTAAAAACTATCGCAGCCTACTATGACGAGCAAATGGCAAAATTAGGCTGGACAATGCCGGCTAAAAATGAAGCTACAGAAACATCATATGCCACTCAATATAATAATGGCAAAAAATATGTTCAGCTGACTGTTTCCCAAATCACCGGATCAGGACAAACCATAACTCTGAATTTCATGGAACAATAAATCTATACCATACAAAAAAGAGGCGATTTCTGTCACGACAGAAATCGCCTTTTGATTTAATGTTCATAAGCTTTTTGCATATATACACTTTTCCGCTCCCATGCTAGAATATTTTTAGGAATATTAATCAAAAATTCATGAAACTAATCACCATTTCCGGCGTAGACGGATCGGGAAAATCAACCCAGATCAAACTCCTGCAAAATCATCTGGCTTCTCTTGGAAAAAAAATCTTCTATTTCCATGCCATTGAATTCGGCTTGGCGAAAAAAATGACCGACTTCCGGAACAAATACTGCCTGATTTGCAAACTCCTAGGAAAGTGCAAAGTAAATTCAGCTCCAAAAAGCGTCACTAAGGCGAATTGGCTGCAGATCCAAATGCGAAAAATTTTCCTCAGAATTGATCTTTGGCGTTTTGAATCGCTTTACCATGAGCTAGAAAAAAAAGGTTTTGACTTCATCTTAAGCGACCGTTATTTCTATGACAGCATTATCAACCTTCAATATTTAATGAAAAAGAATGTAGATTTCTCATCTGAAGAATCAATCATGCGACCAGATCTAGCTATTTATTTAGAGATTGTTCCTGAAGAAATAATGCAAAGAGATAGAAAGCCGGATCAGGGCATCGAGTATTTGCAAAAGAAAATTGAATTGTTTTCTGAAAAAAAAGCGTTGTGGAAAATGCAAACTATCAGCGCCAACAGATTGAAAGAAGAAATTTTCTCTGAAATAATAGAAAAAATAATCCTGATTTAGAAAGTCCATTGAGCTCGTAAAATATTCAAATACAAATTCGAGTTCTAGAGCGTTAAAAAATTTCCTACGAGTTTTCTTTTCTAGGGCCTTCGGGAATTTTAGCGAAAGAACGAAGAATTTGTTTGAATATTTTGCCCGGCTCAGAGTTCTTTTTGTTACTTTTTCTTGCGGAAAGAAAAAGTAAAGCTAATTAGATATCTTTGAATGACACTAACTTTCTTTTGGCACACAAAAGAAAGTTACAAAGAAAATGTGCCGTCTGGGCAAAATTTAAAAATAAATCTTCAACTTGTTCGCTAAAATTTCCGAAAACCTGAAAAAAATCCTGCGGGAAATTTTTTTACGCTCTCAAGTCTCAATTTATAGTTTTAAATTTTACAGGACGGAGTGCTTTGAGAAATAATTTAAAATATTAGAATTTTATGTCAAAAAATATCGCCAAATCCGCTATTTGGGTCACTCTTTCAGAGATTTTTTTCAATCTCTCAGGGTTCATTATCCATTCTATTTTGGGACGTATTTTAGGGCCGGCCGATTATGGACGCTATGGAATCATTGTCACCTTGACCACGATGGTCATAATCCTTATCGGCAATGGCATACCTACGGCTATGGCTAAATATTTGAGTGAGATTTTTGAGACCGATCCGAAAATGATCGGCAAGATCAAATCCCAAGCTATTCGCATCCAACTTATCCTGATCGGATGCATCACCGTTATTTTTTTCTTTTCCGCTCCTCTTTTGAGTAGGGCTCTGGGCGATCCCACCCTCACACCACTCTTCCAATTCTCATCTCTTATTATCCCGTCTTTTGCCGCCGCCTCTTTCTACTTTTCCTATTTCACCGGCCTTCACCGGTTCAATATCCAAGCAACGCTTAAAACTATCCGTTCTTCTTTGCGCATTGTTTTCGTAGTCGGGCTCGCTTTTATTTTTGGCCTTAAAGGATCGATTTCAGGCTATATCCTAGCTCCGCTTTCTATTTTTATCATCGCTCTTCTTATCGATCAATTGGTTATAAAAAAAGAGATTCAAAAAAAGATTGCCGAAAGCGAAAACAAAGAAGAAACTGATTTCGATTGGAAAAATCTGGTTGATTATGGCTGGAAAGTCATCGCTTTTTTCCTAGCCTATGAACTTCTCATCAGCATCGATCTCTATCTGGTCAAAGGAATTTTGAAAGATGATGCTCTTACCGGAATATATAATGCATCTCTCACTGTCGGACGCATCCCCTACTATATTTTCTATGCCATGACTATTTTTCTTCTGCCTATGGTTTCCAAAAAAAGCGCCAATAACAATCTCAAAAATGCCAAGGAAATCATCAACCGCACCATGCGCATCATGCTCATTTTTCTTGTTCCGATGGTTGTTTTGATGTCGGTCTATGCAAATGAAATTTTACAGCTCCTTTATGGCAAAAAATATTTGGCAGGAGCGGAGCCGATGTCCGTTTTAGTTTTCGGGGTAGGATTTTTGACAATCTTCTATGTCCTCAGTTTTGCCGCCAACGGAGCCGGAAAAACCATCACCACTATGATGATCTCTTTCATAGGCCTTGCTATCAACACTGTTTTAAATTATTTTTTCATTATCCGATGGGGAATTCTCGGCTCAGCCATTGCGACCACCATCGNNCTATCTGCCCGCCGGGAATTATACTTTTATTCCTATGGCTTTAGCAATTTTCAGTCTCTATCTCGGCATTTTATATATCATAAAAGGAATCACCAAAAATGATCTTCTTTATCTCAAATCGGCTTTTAAAAAATAAAAAATACACGTTTGGTGAAATTGCTTGACTTCAGCATAAATACACGCTAGGCTGTAGGCAAAACAATTTTGATCTTTCGACATCCCCACCATCAACCAAGGAGAAGATTATGCCCCCGACATGCATGGAGTGCGGCAAAGAAATTGCACCAGATGATTTAGGCGCAAAAATATGCGCTGCTGCCGTCGAAAAAGAAAAAAATCCTTTTTTCGTGCCAATTGCCGTTTCTGAACCGGTGCATTTCAGTCAACATCTCTGCGGACCATGCGCCAAAGAAAAAGACAAATGTCCATGTTGCAATGGCCAACTGGTTCCCACTGAGTTAATTGCCAATATGAATGCATTAAATTTGCTCGGAGAAAAGGAATTTATAAAACGCGGACTCTCGGGGCAATTCCGTGCAGTCATATCTGTAGGAAGACAAATACACTTTTCCTACCTCCTAAATGGAACATCAGCAGAAAGTTTCTGGAGAGAAATATAACCCGCAATTTTCTGTTCAACTCAAAAAAGCACCGGCTTCGCCAAGCCCGTGCTGTTTTATTTTTGCAAGCTTATTCGTTAGCATATTTCCTACAAACTACTAACTACCAACCACAAACTAATTATTTCCCCACCGATAAACACTGATATCTCCCTTGACCGCGACCGCCTTCACTTTTTCCAGATTGGCTTTTTCGACATAATCCTGAAGATCTTCAGCGATATAATCCTTGTCATTGTCAGAAAAAATGAACCATCCGGATGGATTTTCCGCCATGATTTTTCGAAAATCAGCCAAATTGAATTTTTCCTTTGACAATTCTCCGCCAAAATCAAAGGTCTTCACTTTTTGCCCGCTCCAATAATAGTTACGGAAATCACGAGTCACCAAAACATCAGTTGGTTTCTTATTTTTCTTGAAATAGACGAAGATGCTGCGATAATTCGGATTGGATGATCTCGAAGTTTGCCGGTATGTGTTGTTCTCCTGAAAAAAGTAGGCATAATTCGGCAAAACCAAAAAGGAAACTGCAATGACTGTCCAAAACATTTTCCTTCCGATTTTCGGCATATTTTCCTGAAGAAAAACAGCCACTCCGTAGATTCCACTGGCAATCAGGATTATCTCGAAAGATTGGATGAAAAAAATATATTGCTCGCCTACTACGCGCTTCCAGAGAAAAATCGCTGCTAAAAGCGGAACGAAAAATGAAGCGCTGAGCCACACCGATTCTTTGGCAAGTTTTTCTTTGCGGATAAGATAATCCATCCCGGCTAAAATAAACATTGCCGCTAAAATCGCGTTGCTATAGTCTCGAAAAACAATCGGAAGATAGCTCCAATGATCTTCAAAAAACACTAGCATGCCCAAAGCCGAAGCCACTTGTTGCGGAAAAATTATTTTTGCCAAAACGAAAGCCATAAGGGCTCCAATCAAAAAAATCACATAACGATTCCATCGGTTTTTTTGAAAATGCATGATTCCCAGAATCAAAATATACGCGCCGGCAACAAAAACAATATTTGCGGTCAATTGATGCAGATGATAGCTCAAAACTCCAAGCAAAGTCACAGGCAAAATATAAAGCGAATTTAAACCGGTCTTTTCTTGAAATTTACGGACTATGACGGCTTTTTGCTCATATCGCCCTTCCAAGAGCCTAAATAGAGCCCAGGAAAGCCCTAGAAAGACAGGAAAAAACATAGCATACATCCGCAAATGGCGATCCATCTCGATTCCGGAAACGCTCAACGCAAAAAGAGCCGCGCTCATAAGGCCGATCATTTTCTTTCCGGTAAGGTTAGCCGCTACGAAATATATCACTAGAATTGAAATGATGCCCCAAACAGCGCTCACCGCCCGCGCATTAGCTTCGGTCGGAGCCACAAAATCAAAAATCTTCGCTACTTGCCATCGATAGAGCCAAGCCCGCTCATCGCTGGCCACATTCACTCTTTGCGATGGCTCGCCCATATTGAAATCCCAAGCCTGCCACTCCCCTGTTTTGAAATAGCCATAAGTGGCGTTCATATCTAAAAACTCATCCGCCACAAACGAAACTTCGCCTAATTTATAGAACCGCAAAAATCCGCCTACAGCTACAATAAATAGGAGTGCGATCAGAAGATTTTTTTTATTTAACATAAACTTAAATTAATGGAATTTATAGAGTTTTATCATCTAGATTATAGCATAAAATAAAAAACAACGCTGTCAGGATTGATCAGCGTCATTGATTTGCTAATTAATAATCATGTAGAACAACTATGATTGCAAAGCGAGTAATTCCGTGCGTGTAAAAATCGAGTGTACTATGAACCCTTTTGATATCAGCATTTCACGCGCACCTTCTTCACGATCGACAATCATTATAATGTGCTTTACAGTATGACCTTGAGCATTAATCCGCTCTGTACTCTTGAGCAGCGTCCCGCCAGTAGTCAATACATCATCCACCAGAACAAGCTGGGCATTTCTTGGAACAGTAGCCGCTTCTTCAAGATATTTGCCAGTTCCGTGCCCTTTCGCCTCTTTGCGTATGATGATTTGCGGCAGATCAAATCCGCGCATGAGCGCCACCATCGACGTAGCTGTAATCAATGGATCTGCCCCCATTGTCATGCCGGCTATCGCCTGAACATCAGGACAATTTTTAGCAATGAGGTACAAGAAGCATGTCCCTATACAAAATCCTCCTCTTGGAATCAAGGCTGTGCAGCGACAATCGATGTAGAAATCCGATTGCTTTCCCGAAGTCAACGTAAACGTACCTTTTTTGTAGGAATGTTTTAAAAGCAAGTTCCCTAACTCTAATCGAGCATCTTTAAAAGGAATGCAGATCTCCATCTCTATTCTCCTATTTTTTGTAAGCGCAATATTACGCAAAACCCAAAAAACCAGTTGTCAAAAAAACTGCCCAAATACTAGCAATTTATTTGGGAAAAGTCAAAGGTTTAAGCATTCTAATATACCAAGAAAATTATGTGTTTGGCTATAAACTAAAAACCACCAACTAAGAACTATTCCGCATCTTCCGGCTCATCCGGGTTGCATTTCTCAAAAACCTCATTCCAACGGCAGCGCACCGGCACACCAGAGGCGCTTCTTGCTTTCTTTTCCGGACCAAATATTTGCTCCACCGCATTAATCGCTTCTTCTTTGGGCTTCAGCTGGAAAACAATTAAAGTTCCAAATTGTCTTTTCTCAACCATTTCATAATTTTCCAGATATTTTTTCGTTCGGGATTCCAAGTTGGAAGAAGTCGGATGGATCAAGAAATAATTTCCATTGCGATAAACTGTTTTGGATAATTGGCTGTTTCTGAAATCATCACGAGGAATCCCTCTTTTTTCCAAAAGATAGAGAAACGATCTTCGATAAAACGCTTCGCTGTTCACATAGACCGGGAAGCGATTTTCTTGAAACTTTTCTGCCATATAGCCAGCAATTTCCTCTTGCTGTTCCAATGTGACCCGATTTGCCTCTTTAAGAATCCGATCCGCAGGAATTTCAAAATTTTCACTTTTAGCCCTGGAAAGTTCAGAAAATCTTTTCTGAACACCCGCCCAATTGAACGCCAGCAAAAAGACTGCTAATAAGCCGAATAAAGTTAAAAATATCTTTCGAGAAGGAATTTTATCCTGTAAAAATTCCAGCAACAATCCTAGAAAAATAAAGGGCAGTCCTGCAATAATCAAGAAAAAGCGCGGAGCAAAGTCATAGGCAATAGGCGTGAAGAGGACAAAAGTCACCCCGAACCAAAGGAAAAGCAAAATGATAAAATCTTTTTGGGAGCTAGCTTTTTCAAACCAATATTTTTTTCCCTTCCTAAACAAGGCCGCAATCCCCAGAGAAAAAAACAAAATAGCCGCTCCTCCAGACCAAAGATTATCCCTGCACCCTCGGTCGCAAACAACATCCATTTTCCATCCTTCTTGGCGGAACTTAGGAAGCTCCGCTTTTTCATAGCTGCTTACCATTAAAAAGTAGCCTAGCGAATTCTCCGTATAATTTTTTATTCCCTTTTCCACAAGAGTGTTATCTCCGGCATTGGATTTCTTGGCAAAAACCTTGCTGAATTCTTTTATATTGTCGCCTCCTGTTTTAATATCATTTATGATTATCGGAACATACATAACGAAAATTATGCTGAAAGCTGCCAACCAATATGTCCATCTGATAGACGGCCTTTTAATCAATAAGAATAATCCTGCTATTGTCGGGATTCCCAAAAAAGCCACGAAATGAAGCTGGGTAAGAATGCCCAGAGCCAAAGCCGAGATCATCAGCCACGTTCCTTTCCTCTTTTCCTCCCGGTCGACTGCTTGAAGCAAAGCATAGAAAGCCAGTAATATGAAAAATGGCAAGCTATTCGGATTCCAGGCAAAACGCGAATAGAGAATCAAAAACAAAGAGCTGGAAAAAAGAGCCATGAGAAACAAAGAAATATTTCGATCAAAATAGCGCCTGGAAAATGCATAAAAAATTCCTATGGCTAAAATGGAAAAAATCAGATTATATGTTGCTATTCCTGAAGGAGTATTGCCGAAAACGATCGCGCTTAAATATTCAAAATTATAGAAAGCCGGCCCCAACCTCAAGAATGATCCGGCCGCTTTGGGTCCCAAAAGTGGCAAATTGCCGATTCCCTGCTCCACCGCCAAATCCACCACCTTGGCATCTCGTGATTGATCCAATTCAAAATGAAGCCAATNNATTCTATTACATAATCCATAACAAATCAACCGATATGAATCATTTGATCCAATATTTATCCAAGCAAAAAACTTTTTTAATCCTACTAGCCTTCTCATTCTTCCTGACCATCAATACTCTCTTTTTTTTAGCCTCCCAAGGCGCTTTTTTTCATCCTTTCCAAAATTCGCTTCCGAGAATTTTTTTCTATTTGGCATATTTCGTACTCACATCAGGAATTCTTTTGCTCCCCCTTCCGCAAAAAGAAATTTTTAATTTCGATTTTTTGGCTAAATCTCTTCTCCTGATTTATCTTCCAAGCGAATTGATCTTTATCTATGCCCTTCAGGGAAATTTTCAATTCACTCCTTATGTAGGAATTTTTGTCGCCCTCTACGTGGCTTTTTTGAACTTTTTTATTATCAGATTGCAATTAAAAAAAGACAACTTGAACTCTTCCAGCCTGACAGAAAAAAAACACCCCGTCAGCCGATTAGCATTAGCTATCATTTTTTTGGTGATGCTCACCAGCTTTTCATTTGGATTTTTTAGGCTCGGCAAATTGGCAGTTGTGGATGAACCGCTTTGGACATTTGATCGTGTTCCTAATTTTTGGCGCGATTTTGCTGAAATGGACTGGAGAAACGCCAATGTCAGCGACAAGCCGGGGCAAACCGTAGCTGCCATTTCCGGAGCGGGACTTCTGTTTGAGAAAAATCCTAAAAAATTTGAAGATCGTGTTTCTACCCAAGAAAATCCCAATATCAACGCCCCTAGGATGGAAAAATTTAATTTAGCCTTTCGCTTGCCAATTTGGATTTTCGTCATCATGATGGCTCCGCTATTTTTCCTCTTCATCAAAAGGTTGGCCGGAGAAAATAGCGCCCTCTTGTCGGTTATCCTCATCTATCTTTCCCCGCTTATGATAGGAAATTCTCGCATTATCAATCCGGATTCGATCCTATGGATTTTCACTTCACTTTCCATCATCACTTTTCTTACCTATCTCAAAGAAAATAGAAAAGCCCCGCTTGTGCTAAGCGCCTTTTTTCTCGGACTGGGCATTCTGACTAAATATACTGCCAATCTCCTCTATTTCTTTTTTTTGGGCCTTGTATGGGCTGAATATATTTTCAACTTTTCCCGCTATGCCAAAGAAGGCTTCCATCCTTATTTTAAAAAACGCTTTGCCGATTATGGTCTTCTGATTTTCATCTCTTTTTCAACTTTTTTCGTGCTCTATCCGGCTGCTTGGGGAAAACCGATGCGCCTTCTCAATAGCACGCTTCTCAGCCAAGCTATGGAACCGCTTTGGATTACTTTTGTTTCTCTTTTGATTCTTCTCGCTGCTGATCTGATTTTTCTAAAAAGCCTCGTTCTTGGAAAGATTATGAATTTTCTGGTTCGCTTTCAAAAATGGCTTTTCATATTTTTTTCAGGAATTTTTATCATATCCGTTCTTTTAGTTTTTATAAATGTCTATGGCGGGATGAATATGTTTGATTTTCAAGAAATTCTTTCTTCCCCTAAATCTTCTTTTTCCAATGTCAATCTTTTGGATTTCTTCATCACTAATTTCTATCCTCTGGTTTTTGGAGTTTCCGCTCTGGCTATCTTGCCCCTCATGTTTTTTTCAATAGTTTCTGTTTTCCAGAAAAATTTCCCAAGTGAAAATGCCCGAAACATCTTTTATCTTATTCTTTTTATCCTGGTCTACTATGCCGGTTCAACCGCTTCTCAAGTGGCCTCGATCATACGCTACCAGATCATAGTCTTCCCGGTTCTCCTCATAGCCTCCGCCATGGCCATTAGAGAATTGGTGACTATTTTCAACATCCGGGGAGAATATAAAAAATTTGATTTATATGAAAAGAAACCATATTTTTTCCTTTTTTTGATCATAATTTTAGCTTCTTCGCTTTGGCAGGTAAAGCCTTTCTATATGGGCTATGCCTCTGTTCTTTTGCCTGAAAAATATTACTTGGATATCAAGGATATGGGCGAAGGCAGCTATGAAGCCGCTGAATATCTGAATTCTCTTCCAGATGCAAAAAAACTTTCCATCTGGACCGATAAGCAAGGAGTATGCGTCTTTTTTGTCGGGAAATGCCACACCAAAATTGATACTGATTTTTTTGCTGAAACTAATTTTGACTATCTGGTAGTTTCCTCAGGAAGAAAAAGCCGCACAACCAAATTGCGCGGAGAGCTTTTCTTCAAGGGAACCGCTATCAAAGAAATTTATGAGACTGAAAAATATGAAAAAATCATTCCTCTAGCTGGAAGAAAAAACAATTATCTAAAAATAATTAAAAGCCATGCGCTGGAAAATTAGATCCGAAAAATCAAAATTTTTCACTCCTCCGGGGATTATGCTGATTTTTATTTGTCTTTTTTTAATTCTTTCTTTCGTTATTTTTGAAAAAACTGGAAAAATATATCAGCATTATCAGAAAAAAAATCCTCCGGTAGCAAATAATAAAACATTGGTTTTTCCTAAAAAATATAAAATCGGCTTTGTCAGCGATGCCCATGCGGTGGCTAATAAGAAAAATGTCATCCGAGAAAATGCCAAAATTCCCATGGAAAACTTTGTTTCCCATATGAACAATGATTTCAAGCCGGATTTTGTCGTTGACGGAGGAGATTTCATTGATGGCACAAGGCGTTTTGGAGAAAAATCCAATAATGATTTTCTGGTTTTTAACCGGATTTTTCAAAAAATTCAAGCTCCCAAACACCAGGTTTTAGGGAATCATGAACTGCGTGGAATGACTAGGGAAAATTGGATCAGAAAGACGGGCAATAAAAATTCTTACTATTATTCCGATTATGATGAAAAATTGCGCATTATCGTTTTTGACAGCACGCTTATCACTTCAAGCCAAAGCTCCAAAGATCCAAAAAAAATTGCCTACGAAAAAGAGCTGGCTTGGCTGGAAGATGTCCTTAAAAATTCTCCAGATAAAAAAATAATAATCTTTTCCCATCATCCGCCTGTTCCGAATCTGCGAAAAGAAACGTCTCTGGAAAATATCGCCAGACTGAATAAAATTTTCTCCAATTATCATGTCCGCGCTGTTTTCTCCGGCCATGTAGAGATTCTCTACTATGAAAATATCGGAGGCGTAGATTATTTTGTTACGCCAGGCTTTTATCGCAGTGAAAACCTCGGTCTCGCTTGGTTCGGTTCTTTTTCTGAAATCGGCATCGGACTTAAAAATCACTTAAAACTTTTCTACAAAGAAAAGGGTGATGAAAGCGTAGAATATAAAACTATTATTATCCCATCTAAAGAATATTATGCCATGGAAAAAGAAGAGAGAGAAAAAGTTAATTTTTTAGCTCCAATTGAAAATGGACCATCATCTATCGAAGAATAAAAGTGCATTTATATTTTTTACGCTCGTTCTTTCTGCTTGCGCTTTCTTTGTATTTGGACTCCATCATTTGAGCCAATTCAGAACTGCCGATGAGCATTATTGGATCCAAGAAAGGATTCCCGCATACTGGGATGCCATAATGGATGGCAAATACAAGAAAACTCTCATCAACGACAAACCAGGCGTCACAGTCGCCCTTATTTCCGGAATAGGACTTTTCTTCGAAAAAAATCCGATACAATATGTCATCAAGGTAGATGATGATCTCAAAACATATGATTCCAGCAAAGAAAAACGGCTAAATCTTATTTTCCGCCTGCCCATTCTTATGTTCAGCGGATTTTTTCTTTTCTTTCTTTTCTGGATAATCAAAAAAGCTGTTGGAAACTCATGGATTGCTCTCTGGAGCGTCATATTCATAGCCTCTTCTCCCATCCTTATCGGGATTTCCCAAATAATCAATCCTGATGCCCTTTTGTGGATATTCTCCACCGGAGCCATTTTTTCCTATTTTGCCCTGCTAAAAACACAAGAGAAGAAATTTATTTTTCTGACTGCCGTATTTTCGGGATTGTCTATCCTTTCCAAATATACGGCCAATATCCTCTTTCCTTTCTTTTTCTTTTTTATGCTCGCCTATTGGCTGATCGAAATAAAAAACAGCGATGGAGAAATGATCAAATCATTTTTTTTCCTGCAAGTAAGAAATTTTTTCCTTATTGTCTTAGGTGCGTTTGCCACTATCATTTTTTTTCTTCCGGCTATATTTCTAAAACCCGTCTATCTCTACCGCCTCACCCTTGGATTCGGCCCAATGAAAACGATATCCTTCCTAATTGTTATTTTTTCTCTGCTAATCCTTCTTGACCAAATTTTTTCTAAAAAATCACTATTGGTCTTTTGTAAAAAACACTCTTCTAGATTGATGCGGATTCTCCAATTTTTCCCTGTTCTATTGGCAATAATTTTTATATATTTAATTATCGGCAGAAATTTTTTCTCCGACTGGAAGGTGTTTGATATCGTAAAGTTCGACATAAAGGAATTCGGTTATATAAAAACATATTCTCTTTCCCTGTGGGAAAAAATCATAATAGAATTCAATCCTCTCGTCTTTTCAGTTTCACCTCTTATTATTTTTTCAGCTATTTTTCTGTGGATCAAAAGCAGCTTTAGAAAAAATACGGATTATTTCTTTCTTACTTTTACCATCACATCATTTATCCTATCCTACTATCTCGCCTATATTTTTATGGATATCGTAGCGACTGTCCGCTATAGCATTATTATTTATCCGCTCATTTCATTATTAGCGGCCATCGGACTGTGGCAAATATTTTTATCATTTAAAAAATATGGACAAAAGGCGAAAATGGGCATTACTTTAATGCTTTTTGCAGCATCTTTTTCCAGTACATATCTAAGCAAGCCTTTCTATTTCAATTACACCAATTTTTTCCTGCCCCGAAACCATATCATTTCCGATGCTTGGGGTTATGGAGGATATGAAGCCGCCCAATATCTGAATAACCTCCCTCAAAGCGAAAACCTCACTATTTGGGCTGATTACCATGGGGTATGTGATTTTTTCATAGGAAAATGCATCACCGACTACAACCTTATTACGGAAAAATATTCCATAGACTATTATGTCCTCACTAGAAGAGGAGAGATCCGTTACCGCCAAGCCCAGCCCAAATGGAGCTTGCCAACAGGAGTAAAGGCTATTCCATATTATGAAAATCCCAATCCGGCTTGGAAAATTGAGATTGGAAATCGTCCGGAAAATTTTGTTAAGATATTGAAAAGCAATCCTTGATAATTTATTTGTTAAAAATACACCGGCTGCAAACAGCTGATGTTTTTATTTTTTCTCTAAAAATTATTTCTTGTTTTTCAAATATATCGGCAAAGCCAAAAAACTAAAAAGCATCTGCAAGACTCTTCCCAAGATGGCTGCTGTTATGGCAACCGCGCTTGGCACGCCAAAGAACCCGAAGAATGTCACATAAGCCCACTCTTTGACTCCAATATTATTTATGCTTATAGGAATGGAAGAAACAAAGCTGATCAAAAAAATAACCGATAAATAATTCAGCATCGGCAATTTTTCTCCCAAAGAAAGGAAAATAACGTAGTTGGTGGCAGAAAGGCCTACGATCCCAAAAACTATCGACCATGCCATGGTTTGCCGCAAAATCCTCTTTTTACCGGCGTAGTGCGCCACCTCGCCGAAAAATTTTGAAAATTTCCACGGCAAAATCCTATCAAGTCCGAATATCCCGATAGTTTTTTTCCAAAACGACATTCTGCGAGTCGCATAAAAAATAACTCCGCCAAAAATAGAAAGTAAAATTATCGCATTAAGCAATAATAATATTTTTTGTCCTAATATCACAGAAAAATTTGCCGCAGAAAAAATCACCGCCAAAATCATAGCCCCTAAAAGGCCTGTCAAACGATCCATAACCACCGCCGAAGCCGATTCTGAAAACTTTTTTTCCTCTTTGCCTACTTGATATATTCGGTAGGCATCCCCTCCCACAAAAGACGGCATGAAATTATTGATGAATGTTCCAGTCAGGTATAGCCTGAAAAACTGAGAAAGAGACAAACGGATGCCTTTGAACTGCGCCAATAATTTCCATTTATATGAAGAAATAAGGATTCCACAGGCTAAAAACAAAAAATATAACGCAATATATGCGCTCTTTATCCCGCTTAAAAGAGAGGCGACTTCCCGCCAATCAACCTTGAAAATAATCCAAGTTAAAAATGCCAAACTTACTGAAAACTTTATAGAAAATTTGAAAATTTTTTTTCTCATTTTTTTGCTATTGATCCATATAGAGACGCATACTGTTCCGACACCTCTTTCCAGCCTCGCTTTTGAGCCTCCAGCCTGCTCATGTTTCCCATTTTTTCCGCCAAATCCCTATCCTTAATAATTTCTTCAATTTTATCCGCTAAATGATCGGCATTTTTCATTTTTACTGTAAATCCGTTTATTCCTTCCCTTACCAACTCTTCCGTTCCTCCGGTTTTTGTAGCGATAATAGGAAGGCCTGATGCCAAAGCCTCCAGCATGGCATTGCTCATGCCCTCATTGAAAGACGGCAAAACAAAAAGACTGGCTTCTTGATAATAGGGAATGGTTTCTTCTCTGGGAATTCTTCCTACAAATTGAACATGATTTTGCAGGTTCATTTTTTCAGCCAACTCAATCAAGCTTTCTTTTTCATTTCCATCTCCCATAATTCGTAAAAAAATATTTGGATATTTCGGCACTAAGGTGGAAATTGCCATAATCAGATATTTCAATCCCTTGCGCGCTGTGATGCGCGAAGCTCCGGGAGTAATGATGAATTTATCCCTTCTTCTCAGAGCTTCATTCGGACAAAAATCGGCAATATCAATACCGTTGAAAATTATGTCTATTTTTTGCTTTTTATCTGTTTGCAAAGCTAAATCCTTCAGGCCTTGGCTGTTGGAAACAACCGCGTCCGAATTCTTCCAGATGAATCTTATCAAAGGCCGCAAAAAAACATAAATAAACTTGAATCTATCGCTATATCCAGGCACATCCGATCCTCTAAGCGACACGATGTAGGGAAGGTCATATTTCTTTTTCAAAAGCCATGAAACAAAGCCGCAAGGCACTGAAAAAAAAGAATGGGTCAGATCATATTCAAGATTTTTTTTCTTCGCTTCAGCGACGAGCCTTTTTGCAAAAAAATATGACTTCCAGGCATATACAAGCAGATCTTTTTGCGACTGAAAATGCAGATTTCGAGGATTTTTGCCGATTGGCAACCGATGGATCCTGATGTTTTCTCCGATTTTTTGCAATTCATATTCGTCTCCGATCGAGGCCGTCACCAGATCCACATCCAAATCAGGAATTTTGGAAAATTCCTTCAAAATGCACAAGGTTGCGTTGGCCGCTCCTCCTCCCAGCGGAGGATATTCATAATTGAAAAATAAAATGCGCATAGATCTATTATACTAAAATTTGCAGGAAATAAAAAGAAGCGAATTTCTCCGCTCTTTCATAGATTTATTGTTCAAGCTTAAGGACGATATTTTGCCAATCAAGGGCATCTCCGCGCCCGATAGCATAATATTCGAACCCAGCCTTTTTCAAAGTCGGAATATCAAGCAAGTTTCGACCGTCTATAATCACAGGATTTTTGAGTGATTTTTTGACCGCGTCCGCATCAATTGTGCGATATTCTCCCGTCTCAGTGACAATAATCAAGGCCTCACAGCCATCTAAGATTTTATATTTATCATTTTTCTCGTAAGAAACATCTTTAAATTCTTTTAAATAAACAGTCTTAGCTTCTTCAATTGCCAACGGATCATAAGCCGCAATTTCTGCTCCATGCGCTGTTAAATGCTTAACGATATCGATAGCTGCTGATTCTCTCATGTCATTGGTTTTGGCTTTGAAAGAAAGGCCCCAAAGCGCAAATTTCTTTCCTTTCAAATTCTCCCCGAAGCGAGCCACGACTTTTCTTGGAACAACAGTCTTTTGGTAGTTATTCACCTCCTCAATCGACTTCAAGAGATTTATATATGGTTTTGGCAAGCCGATTTTTTGAGCGAAAAAAATAATCGCTTTCACATCTTTTGGAAAACAGCTTCCGCCATATCCCAAGCTGGCATGCAGAAATTCCGGCCCGATGCGCGGATCGCTTCCCATGCCTTCGGCCACTTCTTCCACATCGGCTGAAATAAGATCGGACAGCCCGGCAACAGTATTGATAAAAGAAATTTTAAGAGCCAGCATGGTGTTGCTGGCATATTTTGTCAGCTCCGCCGCCGAAACGCCCATCGCATGGAAACGGGGTGTTTTTTTCATAAATGGATCATACAGCAAGCGCATTTTTTCTATGACTTGATCATTGTCCGATCCGACCACCACGCGACTTGGCTCAAGCATATCCTTAACCGCTCTTCCTTCAGCCATAAATTCAGGATTGCTCACTACCCAAAAATCAACAGATGTTTTTCTTTTTTCCAATTCCTCCTGAATTGCCTTATGGACAAACGCAGCGGTTCCGACCGGCACGGTAGATTTATCCACAACAATAAGAGGCCGGGCAATCTTCCGCCCTATAGTGTGCGCAACACTTTCCACATACCTCAAATCAGCGCTGCCATCATCTCCAGGAGGAGTTCCGACGGCAATAAAAAGAATTTCACAATCAGCCAAAGCTTCATCATAATCGTTCGTAAAATTCAAAAGATTATGTTTCATCCCTTCCATCACCAATCCGTCCAGGCCAGGCTCAGAAATAGGCATTATCCCTTTTTTTAGATTTTCAATTTTTTCAATGTCGTTATCCAAGCAATAGACTTGATTTCCCATACTTGCAAAAGCTGCAGCTAAAGGCAATCCTACAAATCCTATCCCAACTACTGTGATTTTCATATCTTTTATTTTACAATTAATTTTCGATTATCTCGCGAATGGAATAATTCATCGCATCTCTGTTTTTATAATAATTTTTGATGATGATGTCCGCTAAAAGTCCGGAAATAAAAAGCTGAATGCCGGCCAAGATGAAAAATATTCCGATAAGCGGCCAAATTTTTTCCGCCAAAGAAGCATTGAAAAATATTTTTTCCACTGCCATCCAAATCAATATGAGAAAACCTATTAAGGAAAAGATAATTCCCGTTCCTCCGAAAAGATGAAGCGGCCTATTGGCATATCTCCGCCAAAACCAGATGGAAATCATATCCACAAATCCCTTGATGGCTCTTTTCCAATTGTATTTGGTTTTCCCGTGAATGCGAGGAAAGTGCGACACTTTCACCTCGCCCACTCGGTAGCCCTGCATCTCCAAAATAGCCGGCATGAAACGATGCATCTCTCCGAACAGATCCACTTCCGCAAAGCAAGCCCGCTTGTAGGCCTTCAAGCTGCAGCCGCTATCATGAATGGTGTCGTGAATCAAAATTTTTCTAAGCATATTGGCGCCTCTGGAAAAAAACTTTTTCATGAAATTGTCTTTTCTCTGATGCCGCCAACCGGAAACTACGTCAAACCCCTTCTCCATCTCAGCCAAAAGCAATTCGATATCATCCGGATTGTTCTGCAGATCGCCGTCCATGGTGATGATAATCTCTCCTTGAGCCTCCTTGATGCCGGCGTCAAAAGCGGCAGTTTGCCCGAAGTTCTTTCTGAATTGCACCAGCTTCAAAGGCGAACAAACCTTGCACTCCCCTACTGTTTTGTCTTTCGATCCGTCATCCACAAAAATAATTTCAAAAGCTTTTCCTAGCTTTTGGCAAGCTGATAAAATTCTTTTGTGAAGCTCCAAAACATTGCCCTCTTCATTGTATAGCGGCACTACTACTGACAGATATGGGTTTTCTTGCATATTTTTTTATTCTCTAGTTACTTTTCTATTTTAAGCCAAATCGCTCATATTGGCAATAAAAAGACTTTGTTGCTTTTCTATGTTAGAATAGGACAGGAATAAATCAAAAAACTTACATATGGAAAAAATAAAAAGCTTTTTTTGGAGAAAAAAAATCATCCTAGTTTTGTCCGCAATCATCCTGCTGGCTATTTTTTTGCGTCTGCATAATACTCAATATTGGCTCCGATTCAATGATGATCAGGTGCGCGATGCTCTGGTGGTTGATCGCATGGTTTCCGGGGAAGAATTTCCGCTTCTGGGGCCCAAAGCTGGCGGCACTCACTTCAAGCTTGGCCCGGCTTTCTATTATATCGAATATCTGTCCGCTGCAACTTTTCAAAAATCTCCGATTGATCTGGCCTATCCGATTATTTTCTTTTCTGTTCTTTCTATTCTCCTATTTTTCTATATCGGCCGGAAAATATTCAGAACTAAGATCAGCTTGATTTTGACTTTCCTTTTTTCCATCTCCGCTTTTGCCATAAAATATTCCCGATTCGCCTGGAATCCCAATATAATGCCGTTTTTCATTTTGCTGCTTTTCCTTTCTTTCCATCAGCTCAATCGAAAAAATTTAAGCCAAAAATCCCGCTGGATTTGGTCGGCGATAATCGGAATAACCATCGGGGTGTCCCTCCAGCTTCACACCACCTTGCTTTTTATAGTCCCTATTTTTTGTATCCTGCTTTTCCTTCATCAATTCATCAAGAAAAGCCTTCATCCGGCTCCATTCCTAATGATTATCGGTCTGATTTTTCTAACCAACCTGCCTTCAATTATTTATGAAGTTCGATCAGATGGCAAAAATTTCGCAGCTTTTTCCCAAGGATTCCTGGAGAAAACCACCACTCGAATAAGCCTGCCGGAAAAAATTCAAAACAGCATGGTTTGTTCCGTGCAGAGCCACACTGCTATTCTTTCCGGCGTGCTTCTTAGTGATGACTGCGATATGTTTTCAAAAAATAATCGAAAGCTGAGCTGGTTTTGGCCCATCACTCTCGGTAGTTTTCTTTTCTTTTTCGGAGGCCTCTTTCTCTTTGTGAAATATTTTTTCCAAGAAAAAAATGCTGATCGAAAATATCTGCTGGGCATCATCCTTCTTTACCTGTTTCTTTTTTCTTCTCTTCTTATTCCTCTGGGAGAAGAAGTTTCTCTTCGCTTTTTCATCGCTCTTTTGTTTTCTCCTTTTTTGTTTTTAGGCTTTTGGCTAAAGATGTTTTTCAGCTGGTCCAAAAAAATAGCGCTGCCTGTTGCGGCTATTGCAGTTATTTTGATCATTGCCAGCAATGCCATTTTTTTCCAAAAAATATTTCTCAGCACTGATGAAGGGAAATTTTTCGGAGGAAACCGATTGGGAGACATTGATCCTGTTGCGCAATACATAGCTTCTGACGTACAGAAAAATCCCGAACAAAAACCTTTCGTTTTTTCTTTCGGAGCCGCTCGGCCTTTGGAATATCTGATTGAAAAAAGAGGCGTTCGCGAAATCCAGCACAACTCCTCCCTAGAAGAATTGTCCCAAGAAAAAACAGCTTCAACCATATCGTATGTCATCGATAATGATTCATCAGGAAAAGATAAGAACCAGGATTCTTTTCCCGGTTTTGAAATTGTTGAAGAAAAAGACCTGGGAAAATATACAGTTTTCAAAATAACTCCCAAAAAATAACGCTTGCTATGGAAAATTCATGATCTAATTTAATTTTATGAAAATATTAGTTACTGGAGGAGCCGGATTCATCGGTTCGCATACCGCCATCGAACTCATTTCAAAAGGACACACGCCCGTTATTGCGGATAATTTTTCCAATTCCGAAAAATGGATCCTTGGCAGATTGGAAGAAATCAGCCAGCAAGAAATAATTTTCTATGAAGGAGATTGTTCTGATGGGAATTTTTTAGCTGAAGTTTTTTCCAGAGAAAAAAACATTGCGGGAGCCATTCATTTTGCCGCTAAAAAGGCTGTTGGAGAATCCATGGAAAAACCCTTGATCTATTATAAGAACAATCTGCTTTCCCTGATTGTTCTTCTTGAAACTATGCAGGAATTTGGCGTAAAAAATTTGGTTTTCTCTTCATCTGCCACGGTCTATGGAGAGCCGGGATCATGCCCGATTCCCGAAACAGCTCCGAGGCAAAAAGCCGCTTCCCCCTATGGCAACACTAAGGTTATTTGCGAAGACATCATCTCGGATTCAGTTTTTGGCGGCAAAAATATTTCTGCTATTTCCCTCCGCTATTTCAACCCTATCGGAGCTCATCCATCCGGCCTTATCGGCGAATTGCCCATAGGAATTCCCAATAATCTCGTGCCATATGTCACTCAGGCCGCTGCAGGAATACGCGAAAAACTGACTGTTTTTGGAAATGATTATCCGACTCCGGACGGCAGCGGAGTGCGCGATTTCATCCATGTAGTCGATCTGGCGCAAGCTCACATCAAAACCTTGGAATATTTAGAAAAACAAAATACTCCCTTCTATGACGTCTTCAATGTGGGCACAGGACAAGGAAACAGCGTTTTGGAAATCATCCAAACATTTGAAAAGGTGAATGGCGTGGAAGTTCCCTATGAGATCGGACCCAGAAGGCCTGGCGACATCGCCACTTGTTTTGCCGACCCTCAAAAAATCGAAAAGACTCTCGGATGGAAAACCGAAAAAACATTAGAAGAATCTCTGATAGATGCCTGGAAATGGCAAAATTACCTTACTTGACACTTACAAGCTTTCATCAGGCAATATCTATTTTATCCACAGGATTCTATAAATTCAATCAGGCAATTATAGAAAATCTGAATTTCTTTCACATCTACCCACTCATCATTGGCATGGATATTTTCACATTTTATCTTGGTAATTATAGTGGCTATTCCCTTCTTAGAAAAATATCTTGCATCTGAAGCCCCTTCAACTTTATAAAAATGTACTTTTTCATCTAGTTTATTTTCAATAATTTTTTTAAAAGCTTTCACATAGCTATTTTTTTTGTTTTGCACAAAAACTTCTCCCTGAGCTGCTACCTCGATAACAATATCCCCGCTTATTTTTTCTATATAATTCAATATCCTGTCTCTATCATTAGCCCTGATATATCTTATATCCAGATGCATTTCAGCATAATCAGGAACCTTGTTGACAGACTCTCCTCCGATAAATTTTCCGAGGTTTATGGTGTTTTTCCATTCGCCATCCATATTCGAAAAATTCCTTCTAATCTTGCTATAAAAATCAATCAGCTTTTCTATTGCATTTTTTCCTAAAAAAGGCCTCGCTCCATGCGCAGAAATCCCATGAGATATCAATTTTAAATGAATAACGCCTTTCTGATCAGTAACAATAGTTCTGAGATCAATTCCGCCATCAGGCACAATGACAACATCTGGATGATATTTTTCATGATCTAAAATATAGCCTACGCCATTAGCTCCGCCAATTTCTTCATCAGTAGTAAGCATCAAGCCAAGGGATGGCTTTGATTTGGCGCTAGAAAAGAATTTTATAGCTTCTATCATCGCAGCGCATCCGGCCTTCATATCTCCGCTTCCCCGGCCATAGATCCGGTTATTTTTTATCTTTGGCTGAAATTGACTTTTTTTAGCATCTACTACATCTAGATGTCCGCTTAAGAATATCTTAGGATTTCTTTCTTTTTTTAAGGTCACAACGATCGAATGCGTCCCGTTTTTCTCGAATCTCTTAATATAAACATCATGTCCCTTGAATTGCTTCTCAACGAATTGAACTATTTCTTTTTTTTCTTTAAAGTTTGCCTTGGTTGACTCAAATCTTATCAAATCATTTGTTAATTTAATGATATTTTTAGAATTTTGCATATTATTAAAATTTATATAATTTATTAAAGGGCGGGAGTATGTACACTAACATCTCCCGCTTGTCTGATTTTTTTAGTTTATTGGCCCTATTACAGTATCGGGAGTTCCATGGATTTTAAGATTTGGTCTTGAGTTCCAAACCCCTCCCATAAAAACATACTCTTCCCGAAGCGCATCATAACCGAAAAACACTCGCAGAATCATCATGTGTCCATATACAACGCTGTTTTCTGGACTAATGAAGTTCTGCAGATACATCCTGCCATTCTTTTCAAGAATACGATAAATTCTTGTTCTCGTAGAACAACCACCGATGCCGGTTTTCTTGCTATTATGCCATGGACACCATATTTCCACGTCGCGACACTTCGAGTTTTGCAAAGGCTTGATGCAAAAACCCTGATTCCAAGGTAACACATCAAAGTCCTCTATGCCAACTTCTGTCCAAAGGCCAAGCTTATCTCCGTAGGACTTGTTTCCTTTTTGGATAAGACTACTTACTGATCTGCTCTGAAGCTCATGGAACTCGATTTGCTCTGGCTCTGCCCTTATTAATAGCAATCCATCGGAATTTAAAGCCTCCTCAAGTGAAATTTTTTCGAGCCATAAGCCATCATCAGATCCTTTTCTATCATTCGACACCACCGATGAGAACCTCGGCCAATTTTCTTGAAGATTTTGAAGATTAGCTTTAAAATCAGGATTCAAATTTGAAGTAATGCCAATCCCAGCTGGACGCTCTTCAACCTCAAATACTTCAAGCTTTCCTTCGTTTACAACACAATCTAATCTGCAAATCAAAGTAGGGATGCCCAAGTGCGTACTTACCCAGGTGTCCTCCTTCGGAAATGCCTTACTCCAATCGCTCAACAGCTCTACGGCTTGATCTATTGCGATTTCGGGAAAAGCCACAAGTTTCTGTGATAAATTCAAATCCCATCCTTGCACCTTGACAGCAGTGTTCATGTTTTCCTCCTAAGTATTGCATTTGAGATAATGTGGCACGATATTGCCATAATAAACTAAAAAAATAAAGGAACAAAAAAACCAGCCTCGAGAGGCCGGTTTATTTTTATCAAGAAAGTTTTTTACATCTTCTTAGCAAAAACAAAGCGACCTCTCGGACTAAACCAGAAGTAAAAGCTTGTATATAATGTTTTTGCAATATTGTTTATCATACATTCATTCTAAGCCACAATTTGAAATCTGTCAAATTACGAATTCGAAAAATGTTTCTACGCCAAGCTTGGTTCAGCTCAGCGTAGAAATTTGCATATTATCGACTGTAGATAAAATGAGTCGATTGATCATCTATATCACAAGGATCCTCCGTGGATCCCTCTCCACCAGCCTCAAGATCGGTGGCTTCTTGCATTTCGCCTTTGGGCGACTCTTTTGGACGACTAAGAGCTTCTTCAGTTGCCCAACTTTCAAGTTCCGGATACATTCCAACCATACAACCTCCAATACTGTAAAAAGTTAATTTAGTCTACTCTTCTTTCGCCTGCACATCCTTTTTGATGTGAGATTCTGACTATATCCTATGTCCCCAAAAGAAGCTTTGCAGATTCTCTGTTTCTGGCAGCGGCTGTTGCTCTTATTTCCTCTCCGCAAACTCTTACAGAGAAATCATACAATCCATTCGCTTTTTCTGATGGAGTTATAATCACATGATCTATAACTCCTTCTTTCCAAGCTATGCGCCTAAACATGGTCATGCCGTACTCTTGCATACATATCTCCTGAAATTATTATATGATTAGAAATTCACCTACCATGAAACCTTTTCGAATATTATCAAAGAATCAGATATTTTCCTCTATGTTCCTTTATTGTTATTTCTCCTGTTTCAGATTCGCCTAAGATAATATATACCTCGCCGGTATTATTGCCATCATAAGCATCTACGCATAGACGATTTATTCTGGAAATTCCACTACTATCCCATGGATAATAATGTCTTCCTTGGAGAAATAGCCTACCTCCTTTCGTTTGCTTCACCACCACTGCATGTCCCGAAGGAATTTTTCCAGCAAAATTCGATATCCTTTCTTTCAATTCATCACTCATGCCTGGCCTTTCAGGAATTTCTACTATTTGAGTCATATGCATATTCATAAAAGCATTCCCCTAATCACAAGATTAATATTATCCATCTTACTAAAGTCATAATTGACAACGAACAAAAAATAAAACAGCCGACCATTTTTGGTGGTCGGCTCGTTTTTATCGGTAAAGTTTTTTGATTCAATACTTATTACCCGCAAAAACAAACTGGCCACCTTGCCCGAGCAAGACTACCAACAAGATAATAATCACTGAATATGTTTTTACGAATATATTTTTCATATGCTTATTGTATTCGATTTTATATTTTTTGTCAAATTTACAGAATTGACGCTGCCAGGCAGCAGGAGT
>DPJH01000015.1:9680-11717 GCA_003543115.1 Candidatus Moraniibacteriota bacterium | reverse complement strand
TTGAAACTCACGCCAGCATCGGAACTTTTCCAGCTCGAAATCGCATCGTAGCCGGACTTTCCATGGGGACCCTGGTCATTGAAGCGGGCGAAAAAAGCGGCACGCTCATCACGTCCAATCTGGCCTTGGAATTCAATCGCGATGTTTTTGCCGTTCCAGGATCTATTTTTTCTCCCCAATCCCAAGGAACCAATCAACTCATCAAATCAGGAGCCAAAGTAGTCACCAGTG
Organism: Candidatus Moraniibacteriota bacterium; assembly: GCA_003543115.1. GTDB lineage: Bacteria > Patescibacteriota > Minisyncoccia > Moranbacterales > UBA2206 > UBA8518. The sequence continues at coordinate 11,486 of DPJH01000015.1, read as the reverse complement.
TCAAAGACATTTTNNAGCAAAGAAGAAGAAATTATTTTGCAGATCCTTTCTACCGACCCCATTCACATTGACAATATCTCCAAACTCTCTAAACTGGGAACAGTGATAGCCTCCTCCACCCTATCCCTTATGGAAATAAAAGGATGGGTGAGAAACATCGGAGGACAGAATTATATAATTTTAAATTAATCTATTATTAATAAAATAAATAAATAGTGCCATGAAACTTGTCATCGTCGAATCCCCTACTAAAGCTAAAACTATTTCCAAATTTTTGGGCGGAAAGTATACCGTTAAATCTTCTTATGGCCATATCCGCGATTTGCCTACTAAAAAGATGGGAATTGATATTGAACACGATTTCGAACCGGAATATGAGATTCCCAGCAAAAACATCGATCGCGTCAAAGAGCTGAAAAAACTGGCTAAAAAAGCTGACGGGGTCATTCTGGCAACTGATGAAGACCGCGAAGGAGAGGCTATCTCCTGGCATCTAGTGGCTGCACTGGGGCTTAAGATAGAAGAAACGCAAAGAATCGCCTTTCACGAAATCACTAAAAAAGCTATTGAGCAAGCCCTGGCTAATCCGCGCTCTATTGATTATAATCTGGTGGACGCCCAGCAAGCCCGCCGTGTTTTAGACAGGTTAGTGGGATATGAACTTTCACCTTTTCTTTGGAAAAAAATCCGCCGCGGCCTTTCCGCCGGGCGTGTCCAATCCGTAGCATTGCGCTTGATCGTGGAAAAAGAACGGGAAATCCAAAACTTCAAGCCGGAAGAATATTGGGCCATCTCCGCAAAATTAAAATCAAAAGACGCAGAATTTGAGGCTAAGCTATCCAAAGAAAACGGAACGGCTTTGGGAAAACTGGGAGTAAAAAACAAAGAGCAAGCTGATAAAATCATAGCCTTTCTGGAAAAAGCTGACTATCAAATTGCAAGCATTGCCAAAAAAGAAGTACAAAAAAATCCTCTAGCTCCTTATACTACATCTACTTTACAACAGGATGCCAACAATAAGCTTGGTTATAGTTCCAAACAGACCATGATGATCGCCCAACAATTATATGAAGGAATCAACATCGGCAAAGACGGTTCTGTCGGTCTTATTACTTATATGAGAACAGACAGCGTCAATCTTTCCATGGAATCGATGCTCTCGGCTCAGAAAATTATCGGAAAAAAATTCGGCAAAGAATATGCTCTGGAAAATCCGCGATTTTTCAAAACCAAAGCCAAAGGAGCTCAAGAAGCGCATGAAGCTATCCGCCCGACATTTCCTGAAAAAGATCCGGAATCATTGAAAGAATTTCTAGACCCTAAACAGTACAAAGTTTATAAACTTATCTGGCAAAGAATGCTAGCTTCGCAAATGGCTCCGGCTGTGATGAATTCCGTGACCGTCGATATCCAAGCTTCTCAGAAAAAATCTAAAGATAATTTTACTCTCCGAGCTAACGGATCTACCATAAAATTTGACGGTTATTTAAAAGTGTTCGGAGATAAGATGCCCGTCAGTGAAAATCTTCTGCCTGAGCTTTCGGAAAAAGAACTGCTTGATCTGGTGAAACTTTTGCATGAGCAAAAATTCACCCAACCGCCTGCTCGTTTTTCTGAAGCTACCTTGGTCAAGTCTATGGAAGAATTGGGCATCGGGCGCCCTTCCACCTATGCTCCGACAATTTCCACCATTATCGACAGAAAATATGTGGCAAAAGATGAAAACAAAAGACTGTTCCCCGAAGAAATCGGCTTTACAGTCTGCGACCTTCTAGTGGAACACTTTTCTGAAATTGTGGATTATAC